>JBEPXV010000205.1:0-4733 GCA_041641695.1 Gammaproteobacteria bacterium
TGCGCGAGGACGGCGTGCTGTTGTCCACCGACGGGCCCTTCGACAACGTACTGAAGATCAAGCCACCCCTGGCATTCGGCATCGCCGAAGCCGATCTTTTCTGCCGGAAGCTGGAAGACGCCTTGCAGCGCATTTCCACCGGATAGCGCCGACTCAACCGAAGAGACACTTCGCAACTTCCCCTTCACTGTATCCGTTCAACGAAGCGAGCAACTGCAAACCTCGCCTCCTGCCTCAATTCACCACCAGGGCGCCGCCGGGAACGCACGTGCCCCGAACTCGATCCGTACCCGAATTGGTGACGTTTGTCGGGATGAATCCCGACCCACACAATTGGCGCCACAGTGAATTGATCAGGCTTTTTCTTCGCGCTCCGCGTCGTCCTGGTGGTCCGCACAACCTTCCGTCTCGATCTGGATGGTGGAATGCGTGATGTCAAACCGGCTGCGCAGCACACCCTTGATCCGGCGCAGCGTCGCATCGCTGTCGCGCCGGTCGGAAATGTCGGCGTGCAGCGTCAGCAATGGATGCTCCGGAGTCAGGGCCCAGATATGCATGTGATGGATGCTGTCGATACCCGGAACCTCCTCCTGCAGGGTATTCCTGATCTCATCCGTATCGACATGCCCCGGGGTGCCCTCCATCAGAATGTGAACCGCCTCCCGGATCAGGCGGCCCGCGCTGACGAGCACCAGGACGCACACCGCCAGCGACAGAATCGGATCGATGGGCGTCCAGCCGGTGGCCAGGATCACGACAGCCGCGGCGATGGCGGCCACCGAACCGAACAGGTCGCCGATTACATGCAGCACGGCGCCGCGCATATTGAGATCGTGCCGGTGTTCTCCCTGGTGCAGTATCCGGAACACCCAAAGGTTCACCAGCAGCCCGGCGGCGGCAACCCCCAGCATCAGTGCACCGGCGACCGGCTGGGGTGCCGCGAAACGGTAAAAGGCCTCGACAGCGATCCAGGCCACGATCGCCACCAGCACCAGGCCATTGATGAGTCCGGCCAGCACCTGAATCCGTTGATAGCCGTAGCTGCGGCGCTCGTCCGCGGTGCGCGTGGCAACGCCCGCTGCCACCCAGGCAAAGCCCAGCGCCGCGGTGTCCGTCAGCATGTGAGCGGCATCCGCGAGAAGCGCAAGGGACCCGGCCAGCCAGCCGCCGAGGGCTTCGATGACGGTAAACGAGCCGGTCGCGACAAGGGCCAGCAACAATCGCCGCCGTCGGTCGGCGTATATCGAGCTCCCGGGATACACTAAGTACCCCTTGGCACTAACCCCTGCGAAGCGCGTCTTGCATTGGCACTTTGGAGGCGCTCTGAACGTGTGCGTAATTTTGCCAAGGGATACTAAGCCGGGACGTCGGGGTTCAGGCTGTAAGTAGCCGTGATGCTCGCCTTGTCGAGTATGTGAGTTTCGATGGCGCTCAGTACATCGTCGCCGCCGAACGCCCCCTCGACCGGGCACTGCTCGATGTCCAGCGCGTACAAGGTGAACACGTAGCGATGCACGATGGAATCATTCCACGGCGGCGCGGGACCATCATAACCATAGTACTGTCCCTCCATCTCCGCGTCGCCCTTGAACCAGTCCGTGAAGTTGTTTAGACCTCGGCGCGACCCGTAGGGGCCCGGCGTCTGATCCTTGCCCCGGGGAGTTACGCCGTCGCTGTCCGCGCCCGCCTCGAGCTCCGTGCAGGAGCCCGGCAGGTCGACCAGCACCCAGTGAAAGAAATCCACCCGCGGCAGATCCCGCGGCACCGTGCGATCCTCCTGATTGACATCGTCCGGCCTCCCGGGAACATCGGGGTCGTGGCAGACGAGCACGAAGGACTTGGTGCCCTCCGGGACTTCCGTCCAGGCAAGATGCGGACTGCGGTTGCCCGCCAGCCGGTAGCGGGTCCCCGGGTTGATCTCGGCCAGCGCGAACTCCGCCGGCAGGGGTTGTCCGTCGACGAAACTATGGCTCTTGATGTGCATCACGCTCCATCACTCAATGGACAAGTACAGTCAGTGTAGTGAATTTTCGTGTTGAAAAACAGCGTGTAAACAATTGTTTTATACGCGAATTTCGCCTTCGACGGGCTGCGATCCATCATGCCTGGCGACGTCCCGGCAACGTGATTCATTTCCTGGGCCGGTTCGCGGAATTCCGTGAACCGGCCCAGGAAAAGCTCGTGGAGAAAGCCCCGGCGCGGACCGGCGAGTCCGGCAGTGCGGCTGGCCGTGGCGGACGAACCGCGCAGCGGCGGATTCCTCGGCCCCGGCGAGACCACGCTGCGGATCGACCCGTCGACCATTGCCGGCCTCGTGCCCTGATATTCGGGCAGAGCACCCGCCCCCGGTTGCCGATACCCATGGCGGTATCCCCCGGTTATGGGATATTGTTCGCCACCTTCATGACGCTGCTGCTGGTACTCGAGGCGCCGAATCGCCTCGGCTGCCGCATGACCGGGCCGGCATGACACCAGCCATAGTGACAATCAACAAATCCAAGGGGATTCGATGCAATTTCGTACCAGAGGCGCCCTCGCGGGGGGAATCGCTGTACTGCTCGCGACGGCCGCCCACGCGGATTCCCGGGTCAGTGTGGACGAGATACTGGGCCCATGGCTCACTGAGAAGAAAGGCGCCGTTATCAACATATACCAATGCGGCACCGACGACGATCAGGAGCTGTGCGGGCGTATTGCCTGGCTGCGCAAACCGTACACCGATGACGGTGAGCTGAAACTCGACCCGGAAAACCCGGACCCTTCCCTGCGCGATCGCCCGTTGTGCGGCATCGAGGTGTTCACCGGGCTGAAGCGCAACGACGAGGACACCTGGACCTTCGGCCGGGTCTACAACCCCAAGGATGGCCGGCAATACCGCGCGTACCTGGACGCGAAGGACGACGGCACCGTCCGGATACGCGGCTACGTCGGCATCCCGTTGTTCGGCAAGTCGGAAACCTGGACGCGGCCGCAAGACATCGATATCGAGTGCCCGGAAGGCTGAGAGCCCGCGCGCCTCTCCGGGGGCGGATCAGTGCCGCGGCCAGCTCAGGGCCAGCAGCGCCGCGCCAAAGCCGCCCACCAGCCAGCTCAGCAGCGGTATGTTGCCGATCATCGTGGGGGCGTAGCCATCCAGGCCGCTGACGATCAGCGCGCCGAGCACCAGCACCGAGCCGGTGGTGGCAAAGTAGTGGCGCCGCTGGCTGCGGTTGATGTCCCGGCGCATGCCCTGCAGCACCTCGATCTCGTGCTTGCGGGTATTGGCATCCTGGGCGGCGTGCTCCAGGTAGGAATGCACCAGCCGCGGCATGTCCGGCAGCATGGCGCCCAGTTGCGGCAGCTCCCGTTTCAGGCCGTCGACGAAGGCGTGGTACCCGACCTGCTCGGACATCCAGCGCTCCAGGTACGGCTTGGCCGTTTCCCACAGGTCCAGCTCCGGGTACAGGCGCCGGCCCAGCCCCTCGATGTTGAGCAGCGTCTTCTGCAGCAGCACGAGCTGCGGCTGCACCGGCATGTCGAAGCGGCGCGCGGTCTGGAACAGCTGCATCACGAAGCGACCGAATGAAATCTCGCTGATGGGCTTGGCGAAAATCGGCTCGCAGACCGTGCGGATGGCCGCCTCGAACTCCTCGACCCGGGTATGGGGCGGCACCCAGCCGGCGCGCAGGTGGGCCCTGGCCACGGCCCGGTAGTCGCGATGAAAGAAAGCCAGGAAGTTCTCCGCGAGATAGCGCTTGTCCTCCTCCCCCAGGGTTCCCATGATGCCGAAGTCGATGGCCCGGTACTGGCCCTCCTCGGAGACGAAGATGTTTCCCGGGTGCATGTCGGCATGGAAGAAGCCGTCGCGGAAAGCCTGGGTAAAGAAGATCTCGACGCCATTGTGGGCCAGCGTGCGCATGTCGATGCCCAGGGCCTTGAGGCGCTCTACCTCACGGATCGGTATGCCGTCTATGTACTCCATCACCATGACGTCGCGCCGGGTGTGCTCCCAGAACACCTCGGGGACATAGAGCAGATCGGAGTCGGCGAAATTCGCCTTGAGCTGGCTGGCGTTGGCGGCCTCCCGGGCGAGATCCAGCTCGTCGTGAATGGTCTTGTCGTATTCCTCCACCACCTCGATGGGCCGCAGCCGCGGGCCTTCGTCCCAGTACCGGTACGCGAGACGCGCCAGGGTGTACAGCAGGTCCAGGTCGCGGTCGATGACCCGGTCTATGCCGGGACGCAGGACTTTCACCACCACCTCGGTGCCGTCGAACAGCTGGGCCGTGTGCGCCTGGGCCACCGAAGCCGAGGCCAGCGGCTGGGAATCGAAACGGGCGAAATGCTCCGACAACGGCTCGCCATAGGACTGCTCGATCACCGCCTGCGCCACCTCCCCCGGAAACGGCGGCACGCGGTCCTGCAGCCGGCCCAGCTCGTTGGCGATATCCTCCGGCAGCAGGTCCGGGCGGCTCGACAGCATCTGGCCGAACTTGACGAAAATCGGCCCCAGCTCCTCCAGCGCCTCACGGATGCGCTGGCCCCGAGGCCCCAGTGGCTCGCGGCCCCAGCTCCACGGCCTGAGCCTGAGAATGAAGCGATACGGACGGAAGAACGGAATACTGACGACCAGGTCGTCCAGGCCATGCCTGATCATGACCTGGGTGATGCGAAGTATCCGGAACAGGCGCATGGCGGGACGCGCCTTACCGCGAGCGCTGAAGGCGTTTAATGCGCTGGGCGAGCCGTTCCAC
>JBEPXV010000206.1:0-4713 GCA_041641695.1 Gammaproteobacteria bacterium
GTCAGCGACTTGGCAAAAAACAGTCCGTATTCGGTGAGAAATTCATTCATTCAGCGGCTCCAGGGCTTTGCAGTGGCAGCAGGTGAAGTACCTGCTCGAGGGAGGTGACTTCGTAGTCGGCACCGGCTTCCTCCTCCCACCGGGCGCCGGTCCGGTTGATCCAGACTGTCTTCATGCCGATCCTGGCGGCGCCGAGTATATCCTGCACCGGATGGTCGCCGATATGGAGCACTTGCTCCGGTTCCAGCGCCAAGTGCTCGCAGGCGGCCCGGAATACTTTCTCATCCGGCTTTGCAGCGCCGACGTCCCGCGCCGAGACGTGCGTGACGAACAGATCCGCCAGCCCGATGCGATGCATGTCGGCGTTGCCGTTGCTGATGCTCAACAGAGGGTAGGATTGCCGTGCGCGGTTCAGGAAAGGCAACGCGTCGGGATACAGCCGCACATTGTTTCGATGCTCCAGGAATTCCGCAATAGCGCGGTCCACGTACACGGCCGGGTACGCGCCCTCGCCGACGATGATCCGGTGCAGGGCGCGACGCCGGACCTCGGTGAGGTCATGGGCAATCGCTTTTTCGGATTGCGCAATCCTCATCCGGGCGTCGCGCATGGACTCGACCGTGTGGGACTGCCCGATTTCGGGGCAGTGCGCACAGAGCCATTCGTGCAGCCTGTCCTCTGCCGCTGCGATGACGGGCTCGATCGGCCACAGCGTGTCGTCGAGATCGAGCGTAATGGCGCGAATTTCTTTCATGAGGGTGCCCAAAGTGCGGATCGAATCCAGCATGAACGATGCAGTTGTGCCGGTCGCCCCGCGTCTCCGGGTGTTGTCCGGCCTCGAACAGGGCGGGTGCCCCGGTGCGAGTCACGGAGGATTATATATCGTGGACCAACCATCAATAATTCCATATGAGAGAGACCTGCGATTTCCAGTCTCGCCGTATGAACCAGTACGAACGCCTGTTGCACGCACCAAATGTTACAAAAGGTTACAAATTTCGTTGAATTCGTTGTGAAAAGCATACGAACAACGAAGTCTGTAACCGCTGCACGTTTGTCGTGACATCGCATACGTTGAACGTGCTGTGATACTGAATGGAAATTCTCTTAAATTCTCTTAGATGGATTCTTGCAGCAGCCGCATCGCAACCGACCATGAATTAAAAACTGTCGGGCTATTCGTTGAGTTGGGTTCGTGCAAAAGTTGTTGCATTTGACTTGACATTTGTTGCAACGTGAATATAGTCTGCGACAAATCAAAAGCGGAGTGCGTTACAGCTTGCACCGCGACAGGTACCAGGGACGATTGAAAAAGACTGTAGGCGACAAAATTCGAGCTATTGGCGGAACAACTTATAAACGCCGGCAGGAAAGGTTACTGCAACATGCAGGGAACCACGCACCCTTACCCTCTACTATCTTCTCAGCCCCACTCCCACTCAATTCCCGAACTGCAGTGCCGTTCGTGGATTGCGAGTGGCGAGTGGACCAATTCAACTCACTAAACCTCAACTGAGGAGACGCGTCATGGCAGCAGCTAAGAAACGAGCCAAGAAGAAGGCTACGAAGAAGAAGTCGACTCGCAAGAAGTCGGCTCGCAAAGTAGCCAAGAAAACCAAACGCAAGACCAAGAAGAAGGCCACCAAGAAAAAGGCCAAGAAGAAGGCCACGAAAAAGAAGGCTAAAAAGAAGGCCACCAAGAAAAAAGCCAAGAAAAAGGCCAAAAAGAAGGCTAAAAAGAAGGCCACCAAGAAAAAGGCCAAGAAAAAGGCCAAAAAGAAGGCTAAAAAGAAGGCCACCAAGAAAAAGGCCAAGAAGAAGTCCGGCAAGAAGGTAAGCAGGAAGAAGACTGCCAAGAAGAAGACTGCTAAAAAGAAGACTTCGAAAAAGAAGACTTCGAAAAAGCGAGGCTCAAAAAAAAACACTAAGAAAAAAGCGGGGATGAGAATCCCCCTGCCTTTCTAGGCAGTTGACGTTCTGAGCAGTCAAAGGGAACCTTTACCGCCGGCCCCCAGGGCCGGCGGTGTTTCCTGCAAATCCCCCAATACCCCCGTCCTCCCGCTTCCGACCGCCCGTCGGTGAACGGGGCCCGAGCCCCTTAGAAACGCCCGCCTGTTAGGATATTCTTTTCGGAGTCCATTTTCTGCTCCGAACGTTGATACCGCCATGATCCGCACGAGCCCAGAGTTCGGCTTCGATTTGCCAGGATATGTACTCCTCCGAGAAATCGGCCGGGGCGGTGTGTCCACCGTTTACCTCGCGCGCCACGAGCTGCTGGGGCGGGAAGTGGCGATCAAGGTCATTTCACCTGTTCTGGCCGTGGAAGAAGGTTTCAACAAGCGGTTCATCCGCGAGGGACAGACCGTTGCTCAGCTCAAACACCCCGGAATCGTGACGGTTTACGATGTCTCCGTGGCGGACCAGCGGCCATATATCGCCATGGAGTACCTGCCGGGGGGCAGTCTGAAGGACCGCATCAAATCGCCCCTGCCTCCGGAGGAGGCGGTCGCTTTCATGAGGACCATCGCCGATTCCCTGGGATACGCCCATAGCCGGGGCGTTTTCCACCGGGATGTGAAGCCCGAGAACATCCTGTTCCGGGACAACGGGGAGGCGGTACTGACGGACTTCGGGATTGCCAAATCGGAGTCCCACGACACGGCTCTGACCAGCATCGGGGTAGTCGTCGGAACGCCGCGCTATATCAGTCCGGAGCAGGCGCAGGGAAACGGTGGCGACGCACGGTCCGACATATACGCCCTGGGCGTCATCTTCCACGAGATGCTCACCGGGCGGCCGCCGTACGATGTGCAGGGCAGCATGTCTTTGTTGTACGCGCACATCAATGAGCCGATACCGCGGCTGCCGGAAGAGCTCGCCGGCTACCAGTCGCTTCTCGATGATCTGCTGGCCAAAGATCCGGAGCAGCGCATCTCGGACTGCGCGGTTCTGCTGAGCCGGCTGGAAGAACCGAATCAGCCGGTGCGCCGCCGATGGATCCGGCGTTGGCGAAATCGACCTGCCGGCCAGCGGTCGGCGGGCCGTCGCCGGACAACGAGATGGCCCGCGGTCGCCGCTGCAATTGCCGTGCCCGTGGCCGCGTTTTTGCTGTGGATGCAGGGCTACCTGGTGGGAAGCGGCTGGGGGCCGGAGTCGGGTCAGGGTTTCCGTGATATGGTGTCCCGCCTGGTCGAGAACGGCGATGTTTCCGGCGAGCGCGATCAATCGGTGCCGCGAGTCAGTGAGAAATCGATGCTTGCCGGGGCGCCGGAGCAGGCGCCGCGGAGAGAGGAGACGGAAGATCCCGTCAGCGAGCTCGAAAGACTGGAACCGGCGACACCGCCCGGCGGCCCGGAAACGCTTGACCAGCCGGTCGACACCCGGGGCCTTGACGCCCAGTCGATCTACAACCAGGCCCAGGCCGTGCTGTCGGGCCGGGTCGGTGAAGAGCATCTGGCGGCGGCCGCTGAGCTGCATGAACAAGCCGCGGCCCGGGGGCATGCCATGTCGCAGTACTATCTCGGCGTGGCCTATGCAAACGGAGACGGCGTCGAGCGCGATGTGTCGCGCGCGCTTGAGTGGCTCGAGCGCGCCGCCGAGTCAGGCGTACGCGGCGCGCAATACAACCTGGTGCTGGCGAAGATATTCGGGCCCCGGCCCGACGCCGGGTCCGCGGCGCAGTCGGCGCTGATGCTGGCGAAACGGAACTACGCGCCCGTGTATCGCATACTCGGCTGGATGTACAACACGGGCACCGGTGTCGATTCGAGCTTTTCCCAGTCCGTGCGCTGGAACGCAAGAACAATGCTGGGTGAGATAACCGGAAAGGCCGGCAGCCCGCGGTGGGTGGTTCGTCGCTGGCAGAGGCGCCTCGAAGTCGAGCTCGACAAGCTCCGGACTACGAATTCTTCCGGCGCCGGGCCGGTCGGACGATAGCCGGATCACGCCACCGGGGCGTCCGGAAACCCCGGTGGCGGTCATTGAATTGAGGTCGGCCCGTCCCTATTATGGTTCATGTGACAGGTACACCAATTGAGCCCGCCACCACAGCCCGGTTCCGCGTTTCAACCGATTTCGTCGTACGTATACTCCAGTAGGGGCTGAACATGACGGCACCACAGATTTCGATACCCGAGGCACTGCAGGCCGGCATAGACTGGGCTGCCCTCCGGGCCCGGTCGGTCAAGCATCCGACACTGACCGCGGACCAAAAATCACGCCTGGTCGAACGCATCAAGCGTAAGCTCGAAGAGCAGAACGCGGTGCTGGTGGCCCATTATTACGTTGACTGGGATCTGCAGGATCTGGCGGAAGAGTCCGGCGGGTTCGTCGCGGACTCCCTGGAAATGGCCCGCTTCGGCTATGAGCACCCGGCGCAGACAGTGATCGTCGCGGGAGTGCGTTTCATGGGTGAGACAGCGAAGATTCTGAGCCCGGAGAAGCGCGTCCTGGTTGTCGAGGACGAGGCCGAGTGTTCCCTCGACCTGGGCTGCCCGGCGGAAGAATTCACCCGGTTCTGTGACGCCAACCCGGACCGCACGGTGGTCGTTTACGCCAATACCAGCGCGGCGGTCAAGGCTCGCGCTGACTGGGTGGTCACCTCGTCGATCGCGCTCAAGGTGGTTGAGCATCTCAAGCAGCGCGGAGAGAAGATCCTGTGGGCGCCGGACCGCTATCTGGGACAGTACATCCAGCGCGAGACCGGCGCCGATA
>JBEPXV010000207.1:0-4701 GCA_041641695.1 Gammaproteobacteria bacterium
ACCTTGATCGCAATCCCTTGGGAATACGACCATTTCGGCGCACCGAAGGCAGCGATTGCGGGACAGCAGTGCCCTCCGTCCCTTTTTCCGCTCCGGGGAGTGTGAACAGGGGGATGAGCGGGCTGTTCTCCAGGGCGTAGGGCTTGATGCCGGCTTCCCGGTCGAAGAATCGCGCATCCTCTTTCCGGTTTAGGGTGAGTATGCCTTTCTGCACTTCATTCAATCGTTGCTCGATCAGGGCGACGGCGTGGACGGCGACGTCACCATCCACGGTCTCCCAGCCGGGGATGGCGCGTGATCCGGCCAACGCGGAATCGGACAGGGCTTTGCGGTCGTTCAGCATGTAGTAGACGATGCCCGCCTCCCCGGCGCTGCGCAGGCGGTCGGTGAGCGCGGCGCCCGCCTTGTCCTTGGGGCCGCCGGTCTGGAGCATGGCGCGGTACAGGCTCGCCTGGCTGTCGTAGCCCTTGTCCATGCGCGGCCGGCGGCTGCCCGAGCTGGAACGCTTGTAGTCCACCACCAGCAGGCGGTTGTCGGGCAAACCGAGCAGCGCGTCCGCCTGGCCGTGGATTGGCGTGCTGTTGAGCCGGCCCGCCAGCCAGACCTCACTGGCCAGGACCTCCGCGCCCAGCCGGCTCAGTATGTCGCGCCAGCCGAGCGCCGCGCGGGTAGTCTCGGTCGCCAGGTGACGGCGCTCCACCTGCCACTGGGCTGCGCGCAGGAAAGGCGCGGACCGGGCAATGGCCTCGTCGAGCAACGGGCCGACGCGCTGGTGAATCTCGTCCTCTCCGGGCAGCGGACGGTCGCTTTGGAACAGCGCCTCGAATACCTGGTGGGCGAGGGTCCCCATCAACATGGGATCGAGCGTCTCCGGCGCCCACTCGAGAGGCTCGGCGTCGAGTCGGCGCAACAGCCAGGCCAGGGGCGAGACCATGAGGGTCTCCAGGCTGCTGGGGGATTCGGGCTTCGGGTTGCCATCCCGGCCCGTTCTCATGGCCAGCAGGTCGCGCCCGAAATCTATATCGCCGGCCGAGACCACCCGCGGAGGCCGGGACTCGGCATCCGGGGCGGCGGCCAGAAAGCGCACGTGTTGACGGTCTTTAGCGGCGTCCAGCTCCAGGACCAGGTCTTCCGGCGTATCGGCGCCCGGTGCGTCGAACAGCCTGTGCATAAATACCAGACTTTCGGAAGGCGCCTGGGCGGCGCCGGCGGGGTTGCGGCGCGGCACCAGGAACGATACCGAATCGGACGCCGCCGCGAGCTGGCGCCCGAAGCGCGCGCGGCGGCGGGCCAGCGCCTCGCCCGGCGTATCGACCACCAGGCCGAGCTGCTCGTGGATCGCCGCCAGGTCATCGGCCGGGAACACCGCCGAGTGGATCGAGGCCAGGGGATAGTGACCGGTGGCAAAGCCGCACACGATCAGGCGTCGGACCGGGCGCCAGGGCTCGTGGCTCTCGCGCCAGACGGTCACCCCCTCCAGGTTGAAGTCCGGGCTACCGCCCGCGGCCATGAGCCTCGGACCCGCCGCCCGGCGCAGGGCGCCCCAGTCGATTTCGGTCCGGTTCTCCAGGGCCTCGACAAGCTCGTCCGCCGCGACCTCGGCCTGCTGGACATGGGCGGCGAATTCGTCGCCGCCGTCGAGCAGGTCGACGAACGCGCGCAGGGCATGGGCGAGCGTGCGCGGCGTCTCGTCTCCCGCGCGGATGAGGTCCAGCATGGCGCGAGACGGTGGATCGGCCGAGCGCAGCGGACGCAGCCGGTAGTCGCCCGCCATGACCGTCTGCGCCAGCACCGCGCCGTCCGCGCGGGACCAGGGCATCAGAGGCGAGGAGAGACAAACCGCCAGGGCCATGGCCGGGGCCGGCTTGTCCCGGCAATACAGAAAGTGAAACAGGGCCTCGCGCCCGAGATCGCGCTGCCAGTGCTCGAGCGGCAAGCCGGACAGCGGCAGGCCGGCGCGAGTGAACACGTCGTCCATGGCGACCGCGTAAATGTATTCGTCGGGCAGCAGCAGTCCGATGTCGGCGGGCCGCAGTCCCGGGTCCGTCTCGAGCATGGTCTGCGTCATGCCGGCGGCCGTCTCGATCTCGGCGAGGTAGTCGCGCACGCCGACCCACTGGACGGAGTCGTCAAGCGGGTGCGCTTGTCCGGGGGAGAAGAAAAGTCGCGCCTGGAGCACGGCGAGGCCGGTGGGTGCCGCCCCGGCTTCATCGGGTGAAGGGGCGCCCGGACGCGATGAGCCGGTCCCGACTACTGATGATGCGCCGGCGGGGTCATGGATTGCTTCGCTGCGCTCGCAATGACCTCCCGGTGGGTCGCCAAGCGTCTGTTTCAGGGCGGCGGCAAGCTCCTTGACCCCGGCGGCGCCCGCCTCGCGATTCAGCTTGTCGACCAGCGCGGCCTGCCAGCGCGTCAGAGCGGGCACCCCGACCACGCGGCTGACAGCGACGCGCCGGATCACCGCACCGGAATCAGTCGCCAGCAAGTCGCGGATGGCAGCGAGCTCGGCGGGCAGCGCGCCGTCGAGCGAGCGGATCAAGCGTATCAGGTCGTCCACGTGGCGGCGGACGCGGCTCGGGAGCGGGGTGGTGTCCAGGCGATCGAAGCCGGTGCCGGGATCGGAAGCCGAGACGAGCCGGCTCAGCGCGGCTTCTACGTCCAACGCCGTTTCCCGGGGCGCGACTTCCAGGCTCCTTGACCAGAAGGCATCGGGCATGGCGGCGAGGGCGTCGTAGAAGGCGGCTTCCCAGTCACCGCGCCGCGCCGGCAACAGGTACGCGCTGACCGCGTACTCGACCAGTTCCGGCCAGGTGCCGACGACAACCCCAGACCGAGCCCCGCCTCCGGCGAGAAGCCGGCGCACCCGGCGCCCGGCGCCGCTGTCGGGCACCAGCAGGAAACGTGTGGTCTGTCCGGTCAACGCCGTATCCCGTTATCGAGTAAGGTCACCGCCGCCGCGGTCCGGCGCCCGGCACGAACCCTCGGCGGGGATCGATTCATGCAAGCATACCGTGCCACGGCATCATTGTGGGTGGCAGCGCCGGGCGCGACGAACCCCGTCAAGGCCCTGGTCGAGATCGATTGGTGGTTCCTATTTCCCGAAGGCCTCGGCCCGCCGCAGGGTCTGCCGGGCCTGGGCCACGATCGGCGCATCGATCATCCTGCCCTGGTACGCCGTCGCCCCACGACCTTGGGCCCGGGCGGCCTCGTAGGCTTCCAGCACGCCCCTGGCATGGGCCACTTCCTCCTCGGACGGCATGAACTCCTCGTTCATGATCGCCACCTGGCTCGGATGGATGCCCAGGCCGCCGGCAAATCCCAGGGCGCGCGCCTCGCGGATGGCGGCGCGGAACGCGTCCAGGTCGGAGTAATCGGAGATCGACCCCACGAAACCCAACGGCAGGATGCCGGCCCGGCGCGCGGCGAACACCACCTGCTGGCTGGGCCCGAGCAGGCCCGCCCGGTCCGGCTGCATGCCCGCCTCGACAGCGAAGTCGTCGGCCCCCAGGAACAGGCCCACCATCCGATCGGAGGCAACGGCGATGTTGCTCACATCGGCAAGACCTTCCAGCCCCTCCACGAAAGCGAGGAGCCCCGTGTGGCCCCGGGGCAGGCCCCGCTCGATCTCGAGCTCTTCCAGGATCTCATCGATGAACCGGATATGACTCGCGTTCATCACCTTGGGCACCACCACGGTATGCACGTGCTCGCTCACGACCGCTTCCAGTTCGCGAACGGCCAGCCGCCAGGGCCGGTTGATCCGTACCAGCACATCCACGCCATGCCCCGCCACCCGGGCGGCGGCGTCAGGAACGGCCGCGCGCGCGGCTTCCTTCCGGGCCGGAGTCACGCTGTCTTCCAGATCCAGGATGATGGCATCCGCGCCGCGGGTATGGGCTTTGGCGACGAACTTTTCGACATTGGCCGGCACGAACAGGAGCGAGCGCCACGGCGGCAGTGTCCGCGTCGGGCTCATGACCCGCCCGCCAACATCGTTGTCGCCTGCATGGTCACGGCGGCGCTGTGATTCATCACCCGCGGCTCAGGGCCGGCGTCGATCCGCCGTTCTTCCGGACGAAGCGAACTGCCGGCCTGCACGGCTGGCGGCGCGTCGGGTTTCGGGTCCTCCGGGTAGACCGGATGCCGCTCCTGCCGGGCGCTCAACCCGGCATCGTTGTGTATATCGTGGCCGATAAGCGCAAACACCAGGTCGCCGCTGGACAATGGGATGGAGGTTCAATGGAGTGTTCGATTCTATCGGGTCGTTCACGGCGCGTAAAACCTGCTACAGCGGCCCGGGAACCGGGCCGCTGTAGAGTCAGGATTCTGATCGCACCGCCAGCGGCCGGTGCGTGGTGGTGAATATTCCATCCCGCCGGCACGACCGGCCATGTTGTGGTGCAACCGGATGTGCCCGGGCGGGCAGGCGGCCTCCAATTGCAGCGAGTCAGGACCCGGATCCGCGATACACCGGCCAGGTGTCGCTGAGCCGGTAGCCCGCCGGCCACGGGTCGTCGGGATCCAGCATGTACTGGTGCGTGCCGGTGATCCAGGCCCGGCCCTTGATCGACGGCACGATGGCGGGCCTGCCGCCAACCTGCGTTTCCTCGACGATCCGGCAGTGGAACTCCGAGTCGATGATCGACCTGCCGACGAAAGGCTCGCCAACCGTGATCCGGCCCTTGGCGTGCAGCACCGCCA
>JBEPXV010000208.1:0-4695 GCA_041641695.1 Gammaproteobacteria bacterium
TGCATGCCGTCGTAGGACAGGTCGTACACAATGCCCCGGCGCTCGAGCTGGACGCAGAACGAAGCGCCGTCGATCTCGCAGCGAAACAGCGGATCGCCGATTCGCCAGTCCGTGCGCAGCCGGCACAGGCCGCCGGAGTATTTCAGCTCGTAGCCGTGCGGCACGGGATTGATCTGTATCGGGTATGGCTGCCCGTCGATCATCGCCACCGCGTCCAGCGGCCGGGACAGGTCCGGCGGCGGCGCGACCCGGCCGGTGATCTGCGTCTTGCGTTTCAGGTAAGCGCCGTGGGCGACCGCCAGCGCCGCCAGAAACACACGCACCTCGCGCTCCGAGGGCTCCTTGGGCTGAAACCCGTCCGGGTATTCCTCGGCGATGAAGTTGGTGGTCAGGTCTCCCGCCCGGAAGCGCGGGTGGGTGATCAGGGCGTTGAGAAAGCCGATGTTGTGCGCCACGCCGCGGATGAAATACTCGTTCAGGGCGTTGCGCATCGAGTCGACGGCCGCCTCCCGGTCCCGGCCATGGGTAATGAGCTTGGCGATCATGGGGTCGTAGTACATCGATACTTCGCCGCCTTCGAAGACGCCGGTATCCACGCGCACCCGGTCGTTCTCCACGGGCGGCCGGTATCGCACGACCCGGCCGATGGACGGCATGAACTCGCGCAGCGGGTCCTCGGCATAGACGCGGGTCTCCATCGCCCAGCCGGACAGCTCGATATCCTGCTGGGCGATGTTGAGCTTTTCGCCGGAGGCGACGCGCAGCATCTGCTCGACCAGGTCCACCCCGGTAATCATCTCGGTGACCGGGTGCTCCACCTGCAGGCGGGTGTTCATCTCCAGAAAGAAGAAGTTCTTTTCGGCATCGACGATGAACTCGACGGTGCCGGCGGACCGGTAGTCCACCGCCCGCGCCAGGGCCACCGCCTGCTCACCCATGTCCCGGCGGGTGTCGGGATCCAGGAACGGCGACGGCGCCTCCTCTATGACTTTCTGGTGGCGGCGCTGGATGGAGCACTCGCGTTCGCCGAGGTAGATGCAGTTGCCGTGCGAGTCACCGAGAACCTGGATCTCGATATGCCGCGGCTGCTCGATGAAGCGCTCGATCAGCACGCGGCCGTCGCCGAAGGATGAAAGCGCCTCGCTGGTGGCGCGCTCGAAGCCGTCCCGGCACTCGGCCTCGTCGCGAGCGACGCGCATGCCCTTGCCGCCGCCGCCGGCGCTGGCCTTGAGCATGACCGGATACCCGACCTCGCCGGCGATTTTTACGGCATGGTCGCCATCATCGATCACACCGGCAAATCCCGGGACGGTGTTGACCCCCGCCTCCCTGGCGAGCTTTTTGGAAGTCAGCTTGTCGCCCATGGCCTCTATGGCGGCGACGTTGGGACCGACGAACGCGATGCCGGCCTGATCCAGGGCCTCGGCGAAATGGCGGTTCTCCGACAGGAAGCCATAACCGGGATGCACCGCCTCGGCACCCGAGGTCCTGCACGCTTCCACGATCTTCTCGATCACCAAATAGCTTTGCGACGACGGCGCCGGGCCGATATGCACGGCCTCATCCGCCATCCGCACGTGCATGGCCTCGCGGTCGGCGTCCGAGTAGACGGCGACGGTCTTTATCCCCAGGCGCCGCGCGGTCCTGAAGACACGGCAGGCGATCTCTCCCCGGTTGGCGACGAGAATCTTGTTGAACATTATTCTGATTCCGCGGCGTTTGTGGTTGGTTGGCCCCCGCTGCGGGCCGGTGGCTGATTCAGCACATGGATTGCGTCGCCGCTCTCGGCGCTTCGCAATGACGGTGCGCGGCGCGCAGACGCTTCGGCGGGTTTCGGGATGCGTCTCAAAGCGGCAGATTGCCGTGCTTGCGCCATGGGTTCTTCAGGTCCTTGTCGCGGAGCATGCGCAGGGACTTGCACACCCGCGGGCGGGTGTTGTGGGGCATGATCACGTCGTCGATGTAGCCGCGCCGCCCCGCGATGAAGGGATTGGCAAAGGTCCGGCGGTATTCCTCGGTGTGCCGGGCGATCTTCTCCTCGTCCCCGGCATCCTTGCGGAAGATGATCTCCACCGCGCCCTTCGGCCCCATTACCGCGATCTCCGCGCTCGGCCAGGCGAGGTTGGCGTCGCCGCGCAGGTGCTTCGAGCTCATGACGTCATAGGCGCCGCCGTAGGCCTTGCGGGTGATCACGGTGACTTTCGGCACCGTCGCCTCGGCGAATGCGTAAAGCAGCTTGGCGCCGTGCTTGATGATGCCGCCGTACTCCTGGGAGGTGCCCGGCATGAAGCCCGGCACGTCGACGAAGGTCAGGATCGGGATGTTGAAGGCGTCGCAGAAGCGCACGAAGCGCGCCGCCTTGATGGAGGAGCTGATGTCCAGGCAGCCGGCGAGCACCATGGGCTGGTTGGCCACCACGCCGACGGTGCTGCCCTCCATGCGGATGAAGCCGATGATGATGTTCTTCGCGTACTCCGGCTGGATTTCCTGGAACTCGTGCTCGTCGGCGATCTTGACGATCAGCTCCTTCATGTCATAGGGCAGGTTGGGGTCCGGGGGCACAAGGGTGTCGAGGGACATCTCGGCGCGGTCCGCCGGGTCGGTGGTGGGCCACACCGGCGGCTTCTCCCGGTTGCTGGCGGGCAGGAAGTCGAGGAACTGGCGCACCGTCAACAGGGCCTTGACGTCGTTCTCGAAGGCCAGGTCGGCGACGCCGGACCTGGTGGAATGCGAGACGGCGCCGCCGAGCTCCTCCGCGGTCACCGTTTCGTGGGTCACGGTCTTCACCACCTCCGGGCCGGTGACGAACATGTAGGAGCTGTCCCGTACCATGAATATGAAATCCGTCATGGCCGGCGAATACACCGCGCCGCCGGCGCAGGGCCCCATGATCAGGGAGATCTGCGGGATCACCCCGGACGCCATGACGTTGCGCTGGAACACTTCCGCGTAGCCACCGAGCGAGGCGACGCCCTCCTGGATGCGGGCGCCGCCGGAGTCATTCAGCCCGATCACCGGGGCGCCGACCTTCATGGCCTGGTCCATGACCTTGCAGATCTTTTCGGCGTGGGCCTCGGACAGCGAACCGCCGAAGACCGTGAAGTCCTGGCTGAACACGAACACCAGGCGGCCGTTGATGGTGCCGTAGCCGGTGACCACGCCGTCGCCGGGGACCGTCTGCTCCGCCATGCCGAACTCCGTGCAGCGGTGCTCGACGAACATGTCCCATTCCTCGAAGCTGTCCTGGTCCAGCAGCACCTCCAACCGCTCGCGGGCGGTAAGCTTGCCCTTGTTGTGCTGGGCCTCTATGCGGTCCGGGCCGCCCCCCCGCCGGGCCGCGGCGCGCTTCTCTTCCAGCTGCCTGATGATTTCCTGCATGCCTTGCCCCTTGGTATTCCGGGATACGCCCGCTCTCAGGCGGCGTCCCGCTTGTTTTCAATCAGTGACATCACGTCGCCGGCCGCGGTCGGGATGTGCGTCCCGGGCCCGAAGATCGCGGCAACGCCTTCCCCGTAAAGCAGGTCGTAGTCCTGGCTGGGGATCACCCCGCCGCATACCACCAGAATGTCGTCGGCGTTCTGCTCGCGCAGACACTCGAGCATGCCGGGCACCAGCGTCTTGTGCCCCGCCGCCTGGCTGGACACACCGACCACGTGCACGTCGTTTTCGATGGCCTGCCGCGCGGCCTCCTCGGGCGTCTGGAACAGCGGCCCGATGTCCACGTCGAAACCGATGTCCGCGAACGCGGTGGCGATCACCTTTGCACCGCGGTCATGGCCGTCCTGGCCCAGCTTGACCACCAGCATGCGCGGCCGGCGGCCATGCGACTCGGCGAAACGCTCGACGCGCGCCCTGATGGCCTGGAAAGACTCGTCGTCCTTGTACGCCGCGCCGTATACGCCGCTCAGGGAACGGTTGACGGCCCGGTGCCGGCCCCACTGCTTTTCGAGCGCCTCGGAGATCTCCCCGACGGTCGCCCTGGCGCGGGCCGCCTCCACCGCCGCGGCGAGCAGATTATCGGACTTCCCGGCAGCCTCGGCCAGCTTATCCAGCGCCGTTCGGCAGGCGTCCTCGTCGCGCTGCGCGCGCACTTTCTCCAGGCGCCGGATCTGCGTATCGCGGACCGCCGAAGTGTCGATGTCCAGGATCTCCACGTCCGCCTGCTGATCGCCGGCATATTTGTTGACGCCGACGATCACTTCCTCGCCGCGGTCTATCCGCGCCTGGCGGACGGCGGCCGACTGCTCGATGCGCAGCTTGGGCATGCCGGACGCCACCGCTTTGGTCATTCCGCCAAGCTCCTCCACTTCGTCGATCAGCGACTGGGCGTGGGTGGCCAGGGCATGGGTCAGGGACTCCATGTAATAAGACCCCCCCAGGGGATCCACGACGTTGGTGATGCCCGTTTCTTCCTGCAGCACCAGCTGGGTGTTGCGGGCGATCTGCGCGGAAAATTCCGTGGGCAGGGCCAGGGCCTCGTCGAAGGAGTTGGTATGCAGCGACTGGGTGCCGCCCAGCACCGCCGCCAGGGCCTCGATGGTGGTGCGGATGATGTTGTTGTAGGGGTCCTTGCCGGTCAGGCTGACGCCGGAAGTCTGGCAGTGGGTGCGCAGCATCTTCGAGCGCGGGTCTTCGGGCTGGAAGTGCTTTTCCATCAGCCGCGACCACAGCAGGCGGGCGGCGCGCAGCTTGGCT
>JBEPXV010000209.1:0-4649 GCA_041641695.1 Gammaproteobacteria bacterium
ATACAGATCGTGTTCCAGATGGCGGATGTTGCGCTCAACCCGCGTCAGCGGATACGCGAGATCATCGGGCGCCCCGTTGCGCTGTTCCTCAAGCTGCGGGGCCGGCGGCGGGATGAACATGTTCTCGAGCTGCTCGACATGGTCGGCCTGTCCCGCTCGTTGATCGACCGCTTCCCCGAAGAGCTATCGGGCGGGCAGAAGCAACGAGTCAATCTGGCCCGCTCCCTGGCGGCGGATCCCAAGCTGCTCCTGTGCGACGAGGTGACTTCATCCCTGGACACCATCGTCGCCGCCGCCGTGATCGAGCTGTTGAAGGACCTCGGCAACAAGCTGGGGCATTCGTACGTCTATATCAGTCACGACCTGTCAACCGTCGCATCCTTCGCCGATCACGTCGTCGTCCTGTATGCCGGCCACGTTGTCGAAACGGGTTCGACCGCCAGTATTCTTGCTCCGCCGTATCATCCCTATACCCATCTCCTCCTGTCGTCCATTCCCGAGCTTCGGCAAGGTTGGCTCGAGGAGGTCATGAAAGCAAGAGCGGACAGGACGGGGATATCGGAGGTCCGGCACAGGTCCGGAGCGGGCTGCCCGTTCTTCCAACGTTGCCCGGTAAGGATAGATGGCGTCTGCGACAGGGAGGATCCCCCCGTTCGGGAGCCGCTTCGCAGTCACAAGCTGGCCTGCCATAGAGAGATTGCCGAGCTCTCCGAGTTGTAGCGTCGGATTGCCGTCCCGGCACCCGTGTGTCGCCGCGGAGTCAGGCGGGCATCCCGGCCTGGTTCGACCCGGGGCTCGAACTTGCCGTCAGGGCGAATATCTCCCGCGGCTCGCCGAGGCCGCGCAGCGCGTGCCGGCCGAGCGGCGTCCATATGCCCGGCAATACCCGGGGAAGCTCCCGGGACGCGAGCACCGGCTGGTCCAGGTCCTTGCACAGGCTCTGCAGGCGCGCCGCCTCGTTGGCCGCGGCGCCGATCACCGAGAATTCGAGCCGCTCCGGCACGCCGATGTTGCCGTATGTGACCTCGCCCAGGTGCATCGCGATGCCGGCCCGCAGCGGCGGCTCGCCGTGCCCGGCGCGCTCGCCGTTGAGCGCCTCGAGGCGCTGCATGCCGTCCCGGGCTGCCGCCACGGCAGCGGTGCAGGCCCGCCGGTGCTCGGGACAGTTGTCGGCCTGCGCCAGCGGCGCGGCCAGCGTGGCATCAATGGGGAAAATGGCGAGTACGGCGTCGCCGATGAACCGCAGCACCTCGCCCCCGTGGGAAAGGACCGATCCCGCCATGCAGTCGAAGTAATCGTTGAGGAGGGCGATGAAGTCCGCGCGCCGCATCGAGTCCGCCAGCGCGACGGAATCCCGCAGGTCGCAGAACCAGATCACCGCGTAGATCTCCTCGCCGTCGCCGCGTTTGACCAGGCCCCTGAGCACCCGGTCGCCGGTATGCTTGCCAAGGTACGTCTCGAGCAGGTCCCGCGCCGTGCGCCGCACCGCGTGCAACTCCGTCACCTTGCCCAGCGCCGGCAGGGCGTCGTAGACACGTTCCAGCTCGTGCGGCGTGAATCCGCCCGGCCGGTCGGTGGCGAT
The DNA here is from genome assembly GCA_041641695.1 of Gammaproteobacteria bacterium. Lineage (GTDB taxonomy): Bacteria > Pseudomonadota > Gammaproteobacteria > Arenicellales > JAANXG01 > JAANXG01. Next base: position 1,583 of record JBEPXV010000209.1, read on the forward strand.
GGTCATGGCATTGATCCGGCCGTCTCGGAAAGTGATGGGCATGGCCACGTAGTCGGTGGCGCCGCTCGCGTGAAGATCCCTGAGCACCGGGAACTCCAGGTTCGCGTCCGGTACGTCCAGCCGGCGCCGCATCCCGCCGGCACCTTCGAATATCGCCGCATAGGGGCTGTTGCGGTAGTCGTCCGTGGCGAGGATGCTGTGGGGCGCCTCGAATCGATCTATTCCCTCCTTCCCCGACTCCCAGGTGTAAGTCACGCCGACCAGCTGCGGATGCAGAGTCCTCAGCGTCAGCCTCAGCCGAATCACGGGGATGCCCTCTGTCACGAGCTGCCGCGAGAAGGCCTCCACCAGCTCGGCCACCGCCTCGAACTCCCATCCGGTCGTCAACAGCCAGATGGACAGGGAATCGTCAACCGTCGAGATCAGCGGCATGTCGTGCATAGGCGTACGCGGTCCTCTCGTGTCGTCAGTGGTCGGGGCGGTCCCGGTTCCAGGAGCCCCTGGTGGGGTGTGCAGCGCGCCGGCCGGCGGACAGCGGCGTGATTGTACCTGAACCGCGAGTTAGCCCGCTGCGCCCGGGTCCACGCCAAGGGTCCGGTCGATGACGTTCAGCGGACTGATGAACGATGCCGCGCAGGCCTGTTCGCGCAGCCGCCGCAGCTCCCCGTTGGCCGCCGGCTCCCGGTCGCCCCGGCCCCACGCGGCCAGGGCGCGGGCCCGGGCGATCACGAAGTCACTCCACGGGAGGGGCTCCTGCCGCGTGAATTCCGCCAGCCGGTCGGCGTAGTAGTCCATCCGGTCCCACTCGGCGTGGTCGAAACAGCTGTCCGTGGCGTCCAGGTAGAACGTGAAGTAACTCTGGGATACCGCCCCGGCGTCCAGGAGCCGCTCGCCTTCCGCCAGCGCGTCTTTGCGCCGATCCGGGTCATCGGCAACCAGGGCAATACACCCAAGGACCCGTGCCAGGGTGAAGTGGGGGCTGGTTTGCCGGGAAACCGGCTCGGCCTGCTCCATCATTGCCAATGCTTCCTCCCTGCGCCCCAGGCGGTACAGGCACAACGCCTCGTAGTAGTCATTCTGGGATTCAAAGCGTCGGGCCCCGAGGCGTCGCGTCATCTGGCGCGCCCGCGCGCAGTCCTCGATTGCCTGCTCGAACCGGCCCATGTTGTAGTTGGCCATATATTGCATGGCACAGCCCAGCAGCTCGGCGCGGGGATGCCCCGCCTCCCGCGCCATGGCCGCCGCGTCGATGCCGTCCTGCAGCGCCTCCTCCAGCTCCAGCAGGTACTTGCGCGAGAAGCCGCGCATGGAAAGGTTTGCCGCCGCGGTCTTGGGAAAGCCGTGCTCGCGGGCCAGCTCCACGCACTTGTTGAAGTAGTCCTTGGCGGTGCGCATCCTGCCGGAAACGTAGTAGGCGTCGCCCATCCCGCCCAGCGCCCGCACCTCGTCCTCGATGGACCCGGCCGCCCGTGCGTGCTTCAGTGCATGCTGGTGCTCGGCCAGGCATTCCTCGGTTCTCGCCAGCGGGAAGTAAAGGTTGCCGCGCTGGTGGTGAATTCGCGCCAGGTCGCCGGACAGCTCGAAGCGGGCGGCCAGCTCCCCGGCCTCCCGCAGTGCATCGAAGGCTTCGTCCATGCGGTCGACAATGCGCAGGCATTCGGCGATGGCGGTCCTGAGCGCCACTGCCTGCGCCGCCGTCGCGGCATTCAATTTCAGCCGGGCGGCGGATTCCAGGCCCTTGCGAAAGTGCGACAGGGACTCCTCGTGCGCCGAGCGCTCCATGGCCCGGCGCCCGGCATCGAGCCACCAGGGCAGCGCGCTTTCATCGAGGCCGGCGGCCGCGTAGTGCTGCGCCAGCAGCTCGGGCTGGGCACCGGCCACGTCGGGAAAGCGCTCGCGCAGGACTTCCGCGATCCGTCCGTGCAGCACGGTGCGGCGACTCTTCAGCATGCTGTTGTAGGCCGCGTCCCGGATCAGGGCGTGCTTGAATACGAAGCTCGTTCGCGACCCGGTGCCGCGGCGGAAGACGAGGCCTGACGCCAGGAGCCTCGCCAGGACCGGCTCGATGTCGTCCCATTCCAGGCCGCTTACGGCCGTCAGTAGATCGCGGCGGAACTGGCGCCCGATAGCGGCGCCGACCTGGGCCAGTGTCTTGGCATCGTCAAGCTGATCGAGCCGCGCCATCAACGAATCCTGCAGTGTCGTGGGAATGGCCAGCGGCTGCATGGGACCGCTCAACACGTAGTGACCGTCCCGCTCGGCTACCAGCCCGGATTCGATGATGGTCCTGGTGAGCTCCTCGGCGAACAGCGGCACCCCGTCCGTCTTGATCGCAATCTGGTCCACGATCTCGGCCGGCAGTACCCGGCCGCCGGTGAGCTGCTCGATCATGGCTTCGCATTGGTGCCGGTCCAGCCGGTTGAGGCTGAGCACGGATACGTGGGCTTCGCCCGCCCATGGGGCGTCGAACTCCGGGCGAAACGTGATGGTCAGCAACGCCGGCCAGGAGCTGACCTGCTCGACAAGGCTGCCGAGCAGCACCAGGGTCGTCGGGTCCGCCCAGTGAACATCCTCCATGAGAATCAGCAGAGGCTGGCGCCGGGACAGGTGCTCGAGCTGCTCGACCATCAACTCCAGGGTGCGCTCGCGGAGGACCTCGGGATCCAGGTCGGGGGCCGGGCATCGGTCCCCCTCTGGAATGGACAGCAGGGACGCCGCGATCGCCATGGATTCGGACGCGCCCGGCGCGGGCAGCTCCAGCAGCCGCGCGAGTTTGTCCAGGCGTTCGTCCGGGCTGTCGCCGTCGGCGAATCCCGCGGCCCGCTGCAGGTGCTCAATGACCGGGTGCAGCGTGGTGTTCTGATGGTATGGGGAGCAGTGGAACCGCACTGTGACATAGTCGCTGCCGGCGAGCCGTTCGCGCACCGTCGAGGTGATGCGGGACTTGCCGATCCCGGGCTCGCCGCTGAGCAGGACCACTTGCCCGTCGCCCTCCGCGGCCCGCTGCCAACGGTCCAGGATCAGGGCCATCTCGTGCTCGCGACCCACGAAGGGCGTCAATCCGCCG
>JBEPXV010000210.1:0-4626 GCA_041641695.1 Gammaproteobacteria bacterium
CCTGGCCGGGCCGGGCCGAGACGAGAATACCTCGGGACAGCCTCGTCCTCAGCCCGCGGCCGCAATCCCTTCGTCGGACTTGTCATCCTCCTTGTCGAATTGTTCCTCTTCCGTGGAGCCGGTCAGCGCCGAGAGCGACGAGCCGCCGCCGGTGGCCGCGTTGGTGACGGCATCGAAGTAGCCGGCACCAACCTCGCGTTGATGCCTGGCGGCGGTGTAGCCGCGGTCCTCCGAGCCGAACTCCTTCTCCTGGATCTCCACATAGGCGGTCATGCCGGTATCCCGGTACTTGTCCGCCAGATCGAAGGCCGAGTAGTTCAGGGCATGCCAACCCGCCAGGGTGATAAACTGGAACTTGTAGCCCATGGCGCCGAGCTCACGCTGGAATTTGGCGATGGTGGCGTCATCCAGATTCTTGCGCCAATTGAAGGACGGCGAGCAATTGTAGGCCAGCAGCTTGCCCGGGAACTGCTTGTGGATGGCCTCGGCGAACTGCTTCGCGAACTCCAGGTCCGGCTTGCCGGTCTCGCACCACACCAGGTCCGCGTAGGGCGCGTAGGCCAGGCCCCGCGCGATGGCCTGGTCCAGGCCGTTGCGGACGCGGAAAAAGCCCTCGCTGGTCCGCTCACCGGTGCAGAACTCCTTGTCCCGGTCGTCGAAGTCGGAGGTGAGCAGGTTGGCGGCCTCGGCGTCGGTGCGCGCCACCAGCATGGTGGGCACGCCCATGGTGTCAGCCGCCAGGCGCGCCGCGCTCAGCTTCTGCACCGCCTCCTGGGTCGGCACCAGCACCTTGCCGCCCATGTGACCGCACTTCTTGGCGGAAGCGAGCTGGTCCTCGAAATGGACCCCGGCGGCGCCCGCCTCGATCATGCCCTTCATCAGCTCGAAAGCGTTCAGCACGCCGCCGAAGCCGGCCTCGGCGTCCGCGACGATGGGCAGGAACCAGTCGATGCTGTGGTCGCCCTCGGCATGATGGATCTCGTCGGCGCGCTTGAAGCAGTTGTTGATCTTGCGCACCACCGTCGGCACGGAGTCCGCCGGATACAGGCTCTGGTCGGGATACATGGTGAAGCCGTTGTTGGCATCCGCCGCTACCTGCCAGCCGCTCAGGTAGATGGCTTTGAGACCGGCCTTGGCCATCTGCATGGCCTGGTTGCCCGACAGCGCCCCCAGCGCATTGACGTAATCCTCCTCGCGCAGCAGCCGCCACAGCTTCTCGGCGCCCATCCGGGCCAGGGTGTGCTCGATCTGGACGCTGCCCCGCAGCCGAACGACGTCCTCGGCGGTGAATTCCCGCTCCACGCCTTCCCATCTGGGATTGGCGGCCCAATCCTCCTTCAGCTCCTGAATCGATTGCTCACTCATCTGCGTATACCTCAGTTGGTTCCGGAAAACCCCGATCAACTGGAGATTCCCGGGCACGAGACCGTGCCCAAGCCCCGCGAAGAATTTATAAGTACGCCGGCTTGTAGCGTTGCGGTCGTCCGCCGGCTCTCCGGCGGTTCGTGGTGCCACGACCCGCCGGTGATCGTACGAATTCAAAGAGAACCCGACGCTTGGCATTGTGGTGCGGTGCACTATATTTGACAATTCAATTTAACTAATATTCATTATTGGATTAATCAATACTCGGGCACTGCCACCAACGGCTTTCAAATGGCCAAAAGCGACGCTTTGTACTACAAGCAAAACCGCCTCAAGCAGCTCCGGGCGTTCTGCTACACGGCCCGGCTGGGCTCGATCTCACGGGCGGCCGAGAAGCTGTTCCTGAGCCAGCCCTCCGTATCTCTGCAGATCCAGGCCCTGGAGCGCGAGCTCGACACCGCCCTGCTGGAGCGCCGGGGCCCCAGTATCAGTCTCACCCCGGAGGGCAGGATCCTCTACGACCTCGCCCGGCCCATGGTCCAGAACATCGACAGTCTGCCGGAGACATTCGCCGCCCACTGCGGCAACCTGGAATCCGGCGAGCTCAACATCGCGGCGGGTGAATCCACCATCCTTTACATTCTCCCGGAGATCGTCAAAGGCTTCGCCGACACCTACCCCGGCATCAGCCTGAAGCTTCACAACGTCACGGGCCGAGACGGCATGGAGATGCTGCGCGCCGACGAGGTCGATTTTGCCGTGGGCTCCATGCTGGAAGTGCCCGAGGACATCACCTACCACCCGATCTTCGTTTATCAGCCCCTGTTGATCACCGCGCCGGATCATCCGCTCGCGAAAAAGAAGAAGGACGTGACCCTCGAGGAGATCGCTCCGCACGGACTGATTCTGCCGCCGCGGCACCTCAGCACCTGGCGGATCGTCGACCTGGTGTTTCAGCAGCACAATCTGAACTACCGGGTCGCCCTGGAAGCGGGCGGCTGGGAAGTAATCAAGAAATACGTGGAGCTGGGACTGGGCATCTCCATCGTCACCAGTATCTGTATCACCGACCAGGACAAGCTTGCGAAAATCCCGCTGGATCGCTACTTTCCCGAGCGCAGCTACGGCGTCGTATTCCGCCAGGGCAAGTTCTTCTCGCCCCAGGCCAGAAAGTTCATCGAGCTCATGGCGCCGAGTTTCTTCGACGAGCAGCCGCAAGCCGGGGACGACCCGGCCGGGCCGGACAAATCCTGAGGCAGCCCGCCGGCGGCGGCTTCTGGTATGATCCGACGCGTTCCGTCAAGCCCAAACCCGAACAAGAATATCCGTACAATCAAATCAGGAATCCAGGAGTGGTTATGAAAAGAACAACGCTTTACCTTTGCAGCCTGGCCATGCTGCTGGCGGCACCGGCCGGCTTCGCTGCCAAGCCCGTCATCGGCGTCGCCGAGTTCACCAACACAACTGCCGCCGGCTGGTGGGGCGGAGGCGTCGGCTGGGAGCTTTCCAGCATGGTCAGCAATGAGCTGTCGAACACCGGGGAATTCACCGTCGTCGAACGCGCCAAGCTGGAACCGGTCCTCATGGAGCAGGACCTGGCTGCCAGTGGCCGCGTCTCCCAGGGCACCGCCGCCAAGATCGGCGAGCTGACCGGCGCCCAGTACCTGGTAATGGGCACGGTGTCGGCTTTTGAAAGCAACACTTCCAACACCGGCGGCGGCATCAGCTTCGGCGGCATCTCTATCGGCGGCAAGAAAGGCGAAGCCTACATGGCAATCGACCTGCGGGTCGTGGACACCACCACCAGCGAAGTCGTTCACTCACGCACTGTCGAGGGACGGGCAAGCAGCAGCGGCATCAGCCTGGGGCTGTTCAAGAGCGGCTTTGGCGGCCGCCTGAAGAACGAGAACAAGACGCCCACCGGCAAGGCGATTCGCGCCGCGCTGGTCGAGTCCGTCGACTACCTCGAATGCGCGATGGTGATTCAGACCCAGCGCTGCATGAACGAGTTCGACGCCAAGGAACAGAAGCGGCGTGACAGCCTCAAGGACACCATCAACCTGGACGGCCCCTGACCGGCAACCCCCGAAACCTTGCATGACACGAAGCCGCGGTCCCCGGGCCGCGGCTTCTTTTATCTGCAACCCGTCGCCTTCCCCGAAATAGCATCACGGCGTTGCGTGATACGATTCAGGTCATGGACCCGTCCCTGCACGTAACCGTCGCGGCGATCGCCCAATCGGAAGGACGCTATCTGCTCGTAGCAGAGCGTATCGAAGGCCGGCGGGTCGTCAACCAGCCGGCCGGCCACTGGGAACCGAACGAGACCCTGTACGAAGCCGTCGTCCGGGAGACCCTGGAAGAAACCGGATGGGAATTTCTGCCGCGGGGCCTGGTCGGCATTTACCAGTGGGCGCACCCCAACGGCCGCGACACCTTCCTGCGCTTCGCCTTCTACGGCGATGCCCTGAGACGCGACGACTCCCGCGAGCTGGACGCCGAAATCGAGCACGTCCTGTGGTGGACCAAGCAGGAGGTCTGCGCGTCACCCGTGCCGCTGCGAAGCCCCCAGGTCCTGCGCTGCATGGACGACTTCGAAAACGGCGCGCGCTTCAGCCTTGATTGCCTGAATCACATCCAATAGGAACCGGCGACTCCGCCGTTTGACACGCTCCCGGGGTTTCATTACCGTACCCGCTGCCTCAGGTGCCCCGCGTACCGGTCTGTGCCGGTACAGGGGTGAAACGGGAAGTCGGTCGAATGCCGACGCTGCCCCCGCAACGGTAGGTGATTGAGCGGTCGAAATACCACTGCTTCGCGAAGAAGCGGGAAGGTGACCGCAGTCAAGTCACAAGCCCGGAGACCGGCCTCGAGGCTGCCAGCAGGTGCCGCGGAGGGCGGTGGGCCGGGATGCAACAATTCCTGAGTTCGTTCTCCGTGCGCGCCTTCACGTGCGGGTGAGCACATTCTTCGTGAGGAGAACGAACCATGACCACAAAACGATCCATAGCGCTGTGCGCCCTGGGCGCGGCGCTTTCCCCCGCCGCCATCGCGGCCACCACGACCACCACCACCCCCGAAATCGTCGTCACGGCGACGCGTACGCCCCTGGATGCCAGCCAGGTTGCCGCCTCCACCACCGTGATCAGGCGCGAAGACATCGAGGAGCGGCAGGTCACCACCCTGCCGGAGCTGTTCCGGGGTGTTCCCGGCATCGATGTCGCCGAGACCGGCGGGCCCGGCAAGACCACCACGCTGTTC
>JBEPXV010000211.1:0-4612 GCA_041641695.1 Gammaproteobacteria bacterium
GCGGTTCCGGCAGCGGCGGACGACCCCGAGCGCTGGATCGAAAGGAGGCTGCAGCAGCACCGCCAGCCGACGGGCTCGATCGAGCAATACCGAGCCGACAGCGGCATGTGGGTGCGCATACGCGAGCAGCGGCTCGACGACGGCGCCACTTTCGTGGTGGTGAGCGACATCACCCGGGCCAAGCAGACCGAGCGCGAGATCGCTGACAAGACCGAGCAGCTCGAGGCCGCGTACGAGAACATGGACCAGGGCATCGTCATGCTCGACGACCGGCAACGGATCGTCGCCTTCAATCAACGGTTGGTCGAGACTCTCGCCACGCCCGAAGCCGAGATCGGTCCCGGCCTGCCCATAGAGAAAGTGTTTGAATCCTTCGCCCGACAAGGCGGCTATGGCGACGGCGATATCAACGAGCTGGTGGCGGCGCGCATGGACAAGATCCGCTGCGCCCAGCCTTACCGGTTCGTGGTGGACCGTGGCGACGGTCGCTACCTGGAAGTGCGCGGACGCCCGACGCCGAGCGGCGGCCACGTCATCACCCATACCGACATTACCGAGACCCACGAGCTGTCGAGGGAGTTGTCCTGGCAGGCCAGCCACGACGCCCTCACCGGGCTCGCCAACCGGTCCCGCTTCGAGACGACGCTCGAGCGCCTGATCCGCGGCTCCGGCAATGGCGAGAGCCACGCCCTTTGCTACCTGGATCTCGACGAATTCAAGGTGATCAACGATACTTGCGGCCACCTGGCCGGCGACGAGCTGCTGCGCCAGCTCGGGGGGCTGCTCCCGGAGCAGATCCGCGAGGGCGACACCCTGGCGCGGCTGGGCGGCGACGAGTTCGGCCTGCTGCTCGAGCACTGCGAGATCGGCGAGGCGGTCCGGATCGCCGACCAGGTACGCGAGGCCATCGAGGCGTACCGGTTCATGTGGCAGGACAGGATCTTCCGGATCGGGACCAGCATCGGCGTGGTACCCATTACCCGCTACAGCAACAGCATTGCCGATATTCTCAGCTATGCGGACACCGCCTGCTACGCCGCCAAGGACCAGGGCGGCAACCGCGTTCACGTCCATCACCCCAACGACACGGAGCTGGCGCGGCGCCGCGGAGACATGCACTGGGTGGCGGACCTCAACCGCTCACTGGAACACGATGACTTCCTGCTGTTCAAGCAGCCCATCCTGAACCTCGGCCGCGCCGACGACCCGCGGCTGCGCTACGAGATACTACTGCGCTTGAAGGACAATACCGGGCGCCTGTTCGAGCCCACCGCCTTCATGCGCCCGGCGGAGCGCTTCGGCCTGATGGTCAAGATCGATCGCTGGGTGATCAGCTCGTTGCTGTCGTGGCTGGACGCAACGGAGCCGCAGAGCGCGGATGCGGTCACGTATTTCATCAACATCTCCGGCATGTCGCTGCGCGAGGAGTCGTTCCGGCGCTTCGTCATCGACCGGCTGGCGGGCCGCGCCGAATCGAGATTCCGGATCTGTTTCGAGGTCACCGAGACCGCGGCTGTCACCAGCCTGGCCAGCGCCGCGGAGTTCATCGAGCAGGTCCGCGACCTGGGCCACTGCTGCGCGCTGGACGATTTCGGCAGCGGCCTATCCTCCTTCGCCTATCTCAAGAACCTGCCCGTGGACTACCTCAAGATCGACGGCCAGTTCGTGCGCGACATCAACACCGACCCCATCGACCTGGCAATGGTGAAGTCCATCACCGAGGTCGCCCGGGTCATGAACAAGCAGACCATTGCCGAGTTCGCCGAATGCCCGGCTGTGCTCGACCGCTTGCGCGAGATCGGCGTGGATTACGCCCAGGGCTACGGCGTCGGCTACCCCGTTCCCCTGGTGGACCCGCAGTAAACGCGGCAACGCGCAAAGTCTTCCAAGCTGTCTTGGATGTTGTGCTGAGAGATAGCAGCCCCCGGCAACCCCGAGCTCCCGGTACCACGACATAGATTGCTTCGTCGCTTCGCTCCTCGCAGGAGTGGTGCATGGATGCACCCGTCTACGGAGCTAAGGATGCAATGACGCCGTGCCATGACGTCGAGCCCCGTCATCGCGAGGCGGCGCAGCCGCCGCGGCAATCAAGAGAGGGTAGTCCTTGGCAACATCGAATGCCCGGCGCCGCAGTGCCGGTAGCCGGGAACGCCGACCGCACGCGATGCGAACAGGACACCGGCTCCAACCCTCAAACCCGCGCCACCAGGTTCTTGAGCGCCCCCGCCGAAAACTTCGGATTCTCCGCGTAGCGCAGCGCGATATACATCTCGGTCACCGGCTTGAGGCGGCGCGCCAGCTCCGGCGCCTCGCGCTCCAGGCGGCGCTGGAAGTCGCGCGGGCCCTCCTCCGGGGCCTTGCCGGGCCCCGAGCGGGCGATTTTTCGAAGGGCGCGGTGATAGAGGCGCACCACCGGATCCTCACGCACGCGCCGCCGGCTGACCAGGACGGCGGCCACCAGCAGGATGACCGCCACCCCGGCCGTGAGGAGCGTTACCATGTTGCGCCAGCTGGGCCTGTCGAAGCCGAGCGTGCGCATGAAGGCATGCTGGAACTCCGGGCCATAGCCGATCACCCAGACATCCCAGGCGTAGTTGAGATTGTCCCAGGTGAACTGGCTGCGCCGCATGATCTCCTGCACCCAGGACCGGCTGATCAGGCGGTTGATCTCCGACTCGCTGAGCTGCCCCGGCTCGAGCCCCTGCTCCACCAGCCGCCGAACGGTCTCGGCGCCAAGATCGATGCGCTCGGGCGCCACCGCCGCCGTCGGATCGGCGCGGGTCCAGCCCTGCCCGGGCAGCCACACCTCCGCCCAGGCATGGGCGTCCGCCTGGTATACCGTCATGTAGTCGCCGGTATCGTTCCACTCGCCGCCCTGGTAGCCGGCGATCAGCCGCGCCGGCACCCCCGCCCAGCGCATCAGGGACACGAACGCCGAGGCATAGTGCTCGCAGTACCCTGAGCGGGTGTCGAAGATGAACTCCTCGATACGGCCGGTGGGCAGCGGCGGCGGCGACAGGGTGTAATAGAAGGGCTCCTCCCGGAAATAACGCAGCGCCGCGTCCACCCGCCCGGCGGGCGGCAGGGCCTGCCACTGCCCGATGAGCTCGGCGACGCGCGGCGGGGGCTCCCGGTCCATACGCATATCAGCACGCTCCTCGATCATGTTCAGCGCCCCGGTGCTCGCCACCCGCTGGGAGCGCAGATCGAAGCGCCTGACGCGGTTGATGCGCCGCGGGGAGTGCACCAGGAACCCGTTGCGCGGCTCGGTGCCGGCGGGCGCGGCCAGGGGCAGGTCCATGGCCGGCACCCAGTGCTCGTTGTGCGGCTCGAGGGTGACGGTGTACTCGACCACCGGCCCCGTGCCCTCGAAGTCGCCCGGCTCCGGACCGTCGAAGGCACGCATGGTGCGCCGCCGCCAGGCGCCGTCGTGATTGTCGCTGAGCACGTGCACCCGCCAGTAACGGTCCCGCGGCTCCGGCGGCGGGCCGTCGAACTCCACCCGAAAGGCCGGCGCGGTGTTGGTGCTCAGGCGGCTCAGGCTGCCCGGGCGAACCTCGTCGGTCATCCCCGTCTGACTGCTGAAGGCGTCCTGCGGCAGGGCCCACAGGCTGCCCTGGATGCGCGGGAAGAACACGTACAGCACCAGGCAGACAGGCAGGCCGAACAACACGATCCGGCCCACCAGCCGCCAGACCGCGAGGCCCGGCAGCCCTTGGTCGTTGTTCAAAAGCGCCAGGCTGGCGGTGGTCAGCAGCGCTACCGCGACCCCGTAAACGGCGATGAACATGGACTGCGAGTACAGGAACGCGCTGATGAGCAGGAAGTAGGCCAGGAACACCGTGATCATGTAGTCCCGCAGCTTGCGGATTTCCAGCGCCTTCAGTCCCACCGCCCCGGTAAGGAACGCGATGCCCGCCTCGCGGCCGAGAAACGTGCCGAAGTTGGCGAGGATGCTGGTCACCACCGCGGCCAGCAGCAGCCAGCGCGCCCAGCGCGGCGGCATGCGCCAGGCGAAGTTGTCGATGCCGAAGCGCCAGACCAGGCACACCGCCACGGTCGCGGTCAGCCACAGGGGCAGGCGCGTGGCATGCGGCGCCACCGCCAGCACCACGCTCGCCAGCAGCCAGTTGCTCGCCGCGCGCGTGGGCAGCTCGTCCGGTGGTCGGTAGGTAGGCAGCCTAAACCAGCGCTGCATCACCGATCCCCCACAGGGCCAGGGTTTTCAGGCAGTCATGACGATGGTCCGGCCCGGACCCAGGCTCGATGCGCCGGCCGGGCATCCGCAAGCCGTAAGTCCGGCCATCGCGCTCGGCCTGGTACACCCACTGGCAGAGCTGGCTCAGGCGGGACTCCGTGTCGCCGCTGGTGGCCTCCCAGTCGAGCCAGAGCTGCTCGCTGTCGGCGCCGCCGAACTGCTTGGTGACCAGCGACTGGCTGGTGGCCACCGCCTTCCAGTGGACGTGGCGCGGCGAGTCGCCCGGGTGGTAGTCGCGCAGGCCCACGAAGTCGTCGCCCTCGTGGCGCTGCGCCCCGCTCTCGAAGCGGTACGAGTCCGAGCTCGGCAGGGGCGCGTCGCCCGCCGGCTTCGGGTACACCAGCGCCCGCGCGC
>JBEPXV010000212.1:0-4572 GCA_041641695.1 Gammaproteobacteria bacterium
CGGTGCGACTCGGGCCGGGTCTGCTCGGGCGCATGTTCGACGGCATCCAGCGACCCCTCGACCTTCTGGCCAGCGAGCAGGGGGACTTCGTCCAGACCGGCCGCACGGAGCTGAGTACCGGCGATCGTTGGGCGTTCACGCCGTCCGCGGAACCGGGTGGGCGTGTTGCCCCCGGCGCGCAGCTCGGCAGTGTGGAAACCGGCGGCACGTCCGGTCACGTCGTGCGGGTTCCGCCCTACCTCGATGGCGAGCTGGAATGGCTCGCCGGTGCTGGCGAATTCGACGATACGGAAATCATCGCCCGTATTACGGATGCGCAGGGTGAAACCCGGCCGGTCCGGTTGGCGGAGCAATGGCCGATACGGGTGCCGCGTCCGGCGCGCAAGCGTCTGCCGGTGAGCCGGCCGCTGGTCACCGGGCAGCGCGTGCTGGATACCTTCTTCCCCATCGGCAAGGGCGGTGCCGGGGTGCTTCCTGGCGGCTTCGGTACCGGCAAGACCGTGCTCCAGCAGGCCGTCGCCAAGTGGTGCGACGCGGACGTGATTGTCTATATCGGCTGCGGCGAGCGGGGCAACGAGATGGCCAGCGTTCTCGACGAGTTTCCCCGGCTCGAGGACCCGAGAAACGCCCGGCCCCTCATGGAGCGCACGGTAATGATCGCCAACACGTCCAATATGCCGGTCGCGGCGCGCGAGGCCTCGATCTACACGGGTATTACCATCGCCGAGTACTTCCGCGACCAGGGACTCGACGTGGCGCTGTTCGCCGACTCCATTTCCCGCTGGGCGGAAGCCCTGCGCGAGATCTCGGGGCGCCTCGAGGAGCTGCCGGCCGAAGAAGGGTATCCGTCCTATCTGCCCACTCGCCTGGCCGAGTTCTTCGAGCGGGCCGGCTCGTTCGATATTCTGAGCGGCGAGCGGGGCTCGTTGACGGTGGTGGCCACGGTGTCCCCGCCCGGCGGCGATTTCTCCGAGCCGGTCACCTCCCACACGCGCCGGTTCGTGAAGAGCTATTGGGCGCTGGACCGGGTGCGCGCCCAGGCGCGTTTCTATCCGGCTGTCGATCCCCTGGTGAGCTATTCGGAGTACCTCGACGCCACGTCGGACTGGTGGAAGGAGCACGGCGGCCTGCGATGGAGCGAGCGCCGGGAGCGCATGCTGAGCCTTCTGCAGGAGCAGCAGCGGCTGGAGAGGATGGTGAAGATCGTCGGCCGGGACGCGCTGCCGAACGAGCAGCGTCTCACCCTCCTGTGCGCCGAGGTTTTCGTGGAAGCGTTCCTCAGGCAATCCGCCTTCTCCGCCACTGACCGCTACTGCGAGCCCGAGAAGCAGACCGCCATGCTCGAGCTGCTGGACCGATTCATTGAGCTCGCGCGCGAGGCCCTGGCGCAGGATATCGAACCGGAGGCACTCCAGGGTCTGCCGATACTGAGAAAGCTGCAGCGTACGGGCGAAGAAGTCGCCAACGGCGACGAGCAGGCCATCGCGCAGGTCAGGGAGGAGCTGGAGCACGCCTTCGAGTCCCTCATGGATCCGCATCGTGGAGAGAGTGAATGAGCACGATTCAGCCGGAAGTCCGTATTCTTCACAGCGGCGTTGCCCGGGTTGACGGGCCGCTGGTGTTCGTACGCAACGTCACCGGCGTGGGCCTGTACGACAAGGTCGAGGTGGTGGCGCCGGAAGGCGGGATCCGCATCGGCCGCGTCGTCGCCATCGACGAGCACAACGTCATCGTGGAAGTGTTCCAGGGTACGGACGGCCTGTCGCTCTCCGGCAGCCGCGTGCGTTTCCTCGGTGAGCCCGTCAAGCACCGGGTCGGGCCCGGAATGCTCGGCCGGGTGTTCGACGGCGTCGGCCGGCCCCTGGACGGCGGCCCGGAGGTCGTCGCCGACCGGTTCGTCCGCGTCGACGGCGCGGCCATCAACCCGGTGCGCCGCGCGGTGCCCAGGGAGTTCATCGAGACGGGCATCTCGGCCATCGATGCCATGAATTCCCTGGTGCGCGGGCAGAAGCTGCCGATCTTCTCCGGCAGCGGCCTCAGCCACGACCGGCTGGCGTCGATGATTGCCCACTTCGCCCGGCTGCGCGGCGAGGACGCCGCCCAGTTCGCCGTGGTCTTCGCCGCCATCGGGGTGACCTTCGACACCGCGGACCGCTTTCGCCGGGACATGGACGAATACGGCGCCACGGAAAGGATTGCCCTGTTTCTGAACCTGGCGAGCGACCCGAGCACCGAACGGCTCCTGACGCCGCGTATCGCGCTGACCACCGCGGAACATCTCGCCTACGAGCGCGGCATGCACGTGCTGGTGATCATGACCGACCTGACCAACTACTGCGAGGCGCTGCGGGAAGTCTCCTCCAGCCACGGCGAGATTCCCAGCCGGCGCGGCTACCCGGGATACATGTATTCCGATCTCGCCAGCCTGTACGAGCGCGCCGGCCGGATCGTGGACCGCGAGGGGTCGATCACCCAGTTGCCCATCCTCACCATGCCCAACGACGACATAACGCATCCCATTGCCGACCTGTCCGGTTACATCACGGAGGGCCAGATCGTGCTGGACCGCGATCTAGACCGGCGGCGCGTGTTTCCGCCGGTCAAGCTGCTGCCCAGCCTGTCCCGGCTGATGAACGACGGCATCGGCGAGGGCCTGACCGATCCGGACCACCCGGCTATCGCCAGTCAGCTGTACTCGGCCTACGCCCAGGCGCACCGTCTGCGATTGTTGTCCAGCGTGGTGGGCGAGGAGGGGCTGTCGGAAGGCGACAAGGCGCTGCTGCGCTTCGGCGAGCGAATGGAAGCGGAATTCGTCGGGCAGGGCACGGTGCGCCGGTCCCTCGAGAACACCATGGATGTCGGCTGGCGGCTGCTGTCCGGGCTGCCGGACGAGCTGCTGGTGCGCCTGAGCGACGCCCAGATCGCCGGGCACGTCCAGCCCCGGCGCGGCGAATCGGCGGATGACGACGAGGCCGAGGAAGCGGAGGGGCCGGATGCCGGAGAATGAAGCGCCTTCAAAGACCCTGTTGCTGGAGCGCCGGGAGGAGCGCACGCTGGTCACCGAGGGCAAGGCGGTTCTGGAAGAGCGGCGCGACACCCTGGCCCAGGCGATGATGAGCGAGCTGCGGTCGATCACGTCCATGCAGGGCGTGCTGAAGCAGGAGCTGGATGAGGCCCTGGCCGACCTGCGGCAGGCCGCGCTCCGGCACGGGCCAGGCGGCCTGCGGCGGCTGGCGGCCGACGGATCCGCGTACCCGGATCCCGGGTGGCGGGTGGAGAACTACTTTGGCACCCGGATGGTGCGCGGGGGTGTCGGCGAAGCCGGGCTGGCGCCGGAGGACCGCTGGGACAGCACCGAAGAGACTGCGCGCGCGCGCCGGCGCTTTCACGATCTCACCGGACGGATCGTCGCGATCGCCGCCCGGTTGAACAACCTGACCCGGCTGACACGGGAATTTCGCCGCACCCAGCGCAAGGTGAATGCCCTGGAGCATGTCATCGTTCCCGAGCTCCGGGAGTCGATCCGCAGCATCGAATTCGCCCTGGAGGAAATGGAACGTGAGAACATGGTACGGGCGCTCTACGTCAAGCGGAAAGCGCAAGCGCCCTGACGGCGAGTGATGCCGGCCTCGTCAGCCGAATACGAATGACAGCCCGAGGATCAGCGGCGTCAATACCGCCGCGGCGACATTGGCCGCGAGGTACTTCGGGAATGCGCCGATTTGGCTTCCATGCTTCACCGCTCCGTGCATGGCGAACAGTGCGGGGGTCATCGCCGCCAGGGCCGCCAGGCTCAACACGGGAAACCATCCCGTGATGACGCATGCCACGATGATGACCGCCGCCAGCAGCACGGATACACCGTACACCAGGTTGCTCAGGGGTACGCCGTAGGCGATCGGCAGATGGTGGCGTCCCGCGGCGGCGTCGGCCTCGATGTCGGGGTACTGGTTCAGTAGCAGGAGATTGTTGACGAGAAAAAACGGTACCAGCGCGGCGAGCCACGCCGACGGGTAATACACGCCCTCCATGACATACTGTGTCCCCGCCACCATGAAAATGCCGAATCCGGCGCCCGGCGCCACCAGGCACAGCACCGGGTGCTTGTTTATCCACGGCGTGTAGGTGACCACCAGAGCCAGGCCCAGCAGGCCGATCGGTACGATTCCCATGCCGTGCACCCGCACGAAGAACAGTCCGATCAGCAGCGTCAGCGCCAGGGATGCCACGCCCAGCAGCAGGACGGTGTTGGCCATCTCGGGGTTGCGGGGCAGGGCGCCGCTGCCGCCGCTGAAGGCCGTCCTGTTGGTCGCCAGATCCAGGCCGCTTCGGAAGTCGAGGTACTCGTTCAGCGTATTCACGCTGATATGGGCCAACAGCGCCCCGGCCAGGGCCGGAATCAGCAGCTCCCAGCGTATCTGGGCCTGATGGGCCATCACGATGCTCGCCCCCAGGAATACGCTGACCGGCGTCAGCACGAGGAACGGGATGCGCATCGATTGCAAGAGAACTGCAAGTTTCATTGGTCCGGGCTCGAGGCGCATGAAGTGCGAAGACTCCAGTATGCGCCAT
>JBEPXV010000213.1:0-4567 GCA_041641695.1 Gammaproteobacteria bacterium
CCGCTGCATGTCGTCGAGCAGGGGATCGGGCTCGCGCCCCACCAGGAGGAACGAGCGGTGCGCCTCCGGAACGAACTCCTCGCAGACCGTGTGGTCCAGGAAGCTCGTCAACGAATCGTAGAATCCGGCAACGTTGAGCAGGCCGCAGGGCTTGGCGTGAATACCGAGCTGGTTCCAGGTCAGCACCTCGAAAAACTCCTCCAGGGTACCTAGCCCGCCGGGCAGCGCGATGAAGCCGTCGGACAACGACCCCATCAGGGCCTTGCGCTCGTGCATGCTCTCGACGATATGCAGCTCGGTGAGATTCCTGTGGGATCGCTCCCGGTCCATGAGGTGACCGGGTATCACGCCGGTCACCTCCACGCCCTGATCCAGCGCGGTGTCGGCCAGCGCCCCCATGATGCCGATGCTCGCCCCGCCGTAAACGATGCCGATGCCGCGACGCGCCAGCGCGGCGGCCAGCTGCTTCGCCGCTTCGGGATACGCCGGGTTGCGGCCGGACCGGGACCCGCAGAAAACACAGATTCGTTGCATGGCGCCTGTGTACCATAAGTCAGCACGGTTCGCACCAGCCACCCCCGTCGTCTGCTCCCGGGAACCTGACGACGCCCGTGACGCTTGGCGGCGCGACGCCTTGGCGGGACAATAGCGGCTTCGCAACACACCACGCGTCGGGCCTCGACCGTCTCCATGCATACAGAAATTCTCAAAGAGCTCTTCCATGCCGCGGTCGACGCCGCGTTACCGGCCACCTGCCTGCCGCCCCACCTGCCAGACCGGCCGCGGGGGCGGACGGTGGTCGTGGGAGCCGGCAAGGCCGCGGCCAGTATGGCGCACGCCGTCGAGGAACACTGGGACGGGCCCCTGGACGGCCTCGTCGTAACGCGCTACGGGCACGGCCTGGATCTGGACAGGATCAGGGTAGTGGAAGCCGGCCACCCCATGCCCGACGATGCCGGCCAGCAGGCGGCGGCGCGCATGCTGGCGCTGGTCTCGGACCTGGGCGCGGACGACCTGGTGCTGTGCCTGATCTCCGGCGGCGGCTCGGCGCTGCTGAGCCTGCCGGCGCCGGGTGTGAGCCTCGACGACAAGCAGGCGGCGACCCGCGCCCTGCTGCGCTGCGGGGCCAACATCCGGGAAATCAACTGCGTGCGCAAACACCTTTCCGCCATCAAGGGGGGCCGTCTCGCGGCGGCCTGCGCGCCCGCGCCGGTCGTCACGCTCATGATCTCGGACGTGCCCGGCGACGACCCATCCAGCATCGCCTCCGGGCCGACCGTGCCGAACCCCACCACCCGCGCCGATGCACTGGCGGTGCTGGGCAAGTACGGCATCGACGAGCCGCGCGCGGTCATCGAGCATCTGCGCGGCGCCGGCGACGAGACGCCCAAGCCCGGGGACCCGTGCTTCGACAACACCCGCCACGAGATCATCGCCCGCCCCCAGGATTCGCTGGAGGCGGCAGCGGCCGCCGCCCGGCGGCACAGCTACCAGCCCCTGATTCTCGGTGATCTCGAAGGCGAGGCCCGGGACTCGGGCCTGATTCACGCCGGTATCGCCCGGCAGGTCGCGCGTTACGGCCAGCCCACGGCCGCGCCCTGCGTGCTGCTGTCGGGGGGCGAGACCACCGTGACCGTGCGCGGCAATGGCCGCGGCGGGCGCAATGCCGAGTTCACCTTGGCCCTGGCGCTGGCCCTGGACGGCCTGCCGGGCGCGTATGCCCTGGCGGCGGACACCGACGGCATCGACGGCACCGAGGACAACGCCGGCTGCATCATCCACCCCGAAACGCTGGCGAAGGCGAAGCAGGCGGGCATCGATGCCGCCGCGCTGTTGGCGGACAACGACGCCTACACGTTTTTCGAAGCGGTGGACGGCCTGCTCAAGACCGGTCCAACCCGGACCAACGTCAACGACTTCCGAGCCGTTCTGGTGGACCGCTGAGCGTCAATGCCGCTATTCGTTCCGACTGCGGCCGGCGTTATCCGTGATGCTCTGCGCCGATGCCCTGGAACATCGCGCGCAGGTCCACCGTCGAATCCCTGCCGATCTTGGGATAATGCTCACTCAACCAGGCGCGCGCGGTTTCCCGGCCAGTGTCGTGAAGGTGCTCGAGGAATTGCCACTCGGCATTCAGCTTCGAGGTCGCCCCGAGGGGGTTGAGCACTTCCTCGTTGCGGATGATGTGGACACGCAGCTTGCGGTATTCCTTGCCGTCGAGCCTGCCCTGGTCCACCAGGCGCCGGACGAAGTCGATAGCACGCAGCTCCCGAAGGAGGCTGGCATTGAACGTGATCTCGTTGATCCGGTTCATGATCTCCTGTGCCGTGGTGGGCGTGCCCTTGCGCTCCACGGGATTGATCTGGACGATCACGACATCCGCCGAACGGGTGTCCTGGTTGAAGGGAAACAGGGATGGATTGCCCATGTAGCCGCCGTCCCAGTACGGCACGCCGTCTATCTCCACAGCCTTGAACAGCATCGGCAGGCACGCCGAGGCCATCACCATGTCAAGGGTGAGCTCGCCATGGTCGAACACCTTGACCCGGCCGGTCTCGACGTTGGTTGCGGATATGAAAAGCTTCAGCTTGTCGCAGCTCCTTACCCGTTCGAAGTCGACATGGGCATCGACAATATCCCGGAGCGGATTGAAGTCCAGCGGGTTGAAGAAATAAGGAGATGTCATCCGCGACATCATTTCGGTCCACCAGAAGCCCGGCGAATAATCCAGGCTCCAGTTGCCCAGGAACACGTCGATGGCGGTGCGCTGAACGGGACTCCAGTTGGCCACGTCGCTGATCGCCTCCCACAGATCGCGCAGGCGCTCTCTTGCCCCGTCGGCGCCGCCGCGCATCAGGCCGTCGGCCATGGCCGCGGCATTCAGAGCGCCGGCGCTGGTGCCGCTGATGGCCTCCACCTTCAGGCGACCGTCCTCGAGCAGATAGTCGAGCACGCCCCAGGTGAACGCGCCGTGGGCGCCGCCGCCCTGGAGGGCGAGGTTGATCGGCTTCTTCTGCACGCCGCCGCGGGGCCGGGGAACGACCTACTGGGCGGTCCAGCCGCCGTCTATGGAATGGGTCGTTCCGGTGATGTTGCCGGCCGCCTCGCCGCACAGGAAGCGCGCCAGCTCGGCCACCTCCTCGATGGTAACGAACTTCTTAGTCGGCTGGGCGCTCAGCATGACGTTGTCGATCACCTCCTGCTCGCTTATGCCGCGGGCCCTGGCGGTGTCGGGAACCTGGTTCGCCACCAGCGGCGTCCAGACATAACCCGGACAGATTGCGTTCACCGTGACCCCGTGCTCGGCGGCTTCAAGGGCCACGGTCTTGGTAATACCCACGATGCCATGCTTGGCAGCCACATAGGCGGACTTGTAGGGGGACGCCACCAGGCCGTGGGCCGATGCGATATTGATGATCCGGCCCCAACCGCGCTGCTTCATCCCCGGCAGGGCCGCCTTGATGCTGTGGAACGAGGAGGACAGATTGACGGCAATGATCGCGTCCCACTTGTCCTCCGGGAGCTCGTCGATCGGCGACACGAACTGGATTCCCGCATTGTTCACCAGGACATCGATCCGGCCGAAACTGGACTCGCCGTGCGCGACCAGCTCGCGGATCTCGGCGGGCCGGGTCATGTCGGCCTGCCGGTACACTGCCTGGACGCCGAATTCCTTCTCTATGGCGCTGCGTTCCTCCTCGACCTGGTCGGCCGGCTCGATGCCGTTCATGAGCACGTTCATTCCCTGCTCGGCAAAGCATTTCGCGATGCCCAGGCCGATGCCGCTGGACGAGCCGGTCACGAGCGCGTTTTTGCCTTTAAGCATGATATCCACCTGTTCTGTGACGTTGCTGGTTCAATTGAGCCGTTGCGCGGATCATAGCAGTACGGGTCGGGTTTTTGACCCGGTCCACACACCCGTCGTGTCTATTGCCGGGGCCGCGCCTCAGGACACCGGCGAGCCCTCAAAGAGCCTCGTAGGCGCTCTCCACGAACCGCGGCGAGCACACAGCGAGAAACACCAGGTCGCCCGCGCCGGTATTGGTGATTCGCTGCGCGGTCATCGGCGGGATGATGACCACGTCGCCGGCAGCCACCTGCCGGGGCGGCAGATCGCCGATCTCCACGCAACCCTGGCCCTCGAGGATCACGTAGCGTTCCGTGGTGTCCACCAGGCGATGCCAGCGGGTGGTCACCCCGGGCTCGACGCGCGCCCGGGCGATTGACACCTCCGGATCGTCGTCGGAATTGGACACCTCGGTGATAAAGCAGCCTTCGACGAAGTAGTACTCGTCGCTGTCCGCGGACGTTTTGATAATCGGCTTCATGCAGCTCGGCCAGTGAAACACCGTACCCGACGGGTTGAGGAAGCGGGTCCGGGACAATGCCGAATAGTAAAGGCAGCGGCGAATATCTACAATATCGGCTCCCTTCGCGCAGACCAAACAAGTTTCACCTCGAGATGCCTGCTTCGTTTTGTCGAATCGCTGTTGTCATGGTGCTCCTGTCGGGCTTCCAGGGCCTGAGTCTCGCTGAAACGTACGAGTTCTCCGCGCCGCCGGACCTC
>JBEPXV010000214.1:0-4549 GCA_041641695.1 Gammaproteobacteria bacterium
CGCTTCCTGGTCAAGGGTGGCGGGGCATGAGCGGGGATCCGCGGTCCATCCCGGCCCGGCGGGCGCTGGAACGCCTGATCATCGAGGAGCTGGACAGTCCCGTCGCGCCAGCGATCCGCGGCCTGGCAGACCGGGTGCGCGCGGGAAGAGGCGGCGTCGCTGCGATCCTGTTCTACGGATCGGGCCTGTGGAAACAACCGGATACCGATACCGTGTTCGACTTCTATGTCCTGGTGGACAGCTACACCGCTTTCGACGGCCGCCGCCTGCTCGCCCTGGCCGGGTGGCTGCTGCCGCCCAATGTCTACTACCTGGAGGACGGGGACCTGCGCTGCAAATTCGCCGTGATGCGTACGGGCCAGTTCGCGAAGGCCGCCGCGGGCCGCAGCCTCAACAGCCAGATATGGGCCCGTTTTGCCCAGCCCTGCCGGCTGGCATACGTGCGCGACCGGGGCGCGCGCGACGGCGTGGCGGCAATGCTGACCGATGCCGTGATCACTTTTCACGCCCAGACCCTGCCTCTGCTGGATGCGGGGCATGAGGAACCGCGCAGCATATGGACCCTGGGACTGCGCCAGACGTATCACAACGAATGGCGAAGCGAATCCGGTGCCCGCCCGGAGGACATTTACCAGGCGTCCAGAACCGCGTTGGATCGCCGCACCCGTTTCGCTCTCCCCGGCTGCCGCCCGGCGCGCAGCATCGCAACGCGCGGGCCGCGCCGTATCCTGTCCAAGACGGTCTACTTCCTTCAGCTTATGAAGGCGGTGTTTACATTCGAGGGCGGCGTGGACTATGCGTTGTGGAAGATCGCACGGCAAAGCGGCGTGAAGCTGCAGGCCAGCGAATTTCAGCGAAGGCATCCGCTCATCGCCGCCTGGCCGCTGGTCTGGAAGGCTTGGCGTGCGGGCGGGCTGCGCTGACCGGCAGCCTGGGGATCAGCGAACCCGTGGGCGCTATTTCAACAATGCCTGAATGATGCGATTTACCTCGGTTTCCAGATCCTGGGAAGGCGTCACGACAACCTCCCGTCCGTCCAGATCCAGGGTATAGCGCTGATCCGACTCGCTGCGCTTGTACGCGGCGCTGAGCTCGTCCTCGATCTTCTCCAGCGTGATGGGACTGAAGTTTTTCTCCCGCGCCAGCTCCCCGAGGTTCGCCACCTTGTCGCCGGTGACCCACGCCATGCCGAATTTCTTCGGCGGCTTGCCTATGAATACATACGCCGACTGCTCGGCGGGCACCACCTCGAAGCGATCGTTGGTTTCGGATACGAGCTGACGCAGCCCCGGCATGACCTCCTCGATGCGCCCGACGGCGTAGCTGTCCTCCGGCAACGGCGGATGCTCTTCACCGCCCAACAGGTTTTTCAACAAGCCCATGTCTGTGTCTCCTCGATGTCGTGATTGGAAACGCGCCCTGTCTACGTCATTGCAACCTGTCCAATTATAAAAATGATTGTCTGCCCGACTTCAACTTGCCGAATCGGGCCCGCTCTCATAAACGCTCAATGACTTGGACCACGAAAACGGCCTGGAATTTCGGCGAAAATACCGCCGGACTCAGGATCGGCGCGCCATTTCTCGCCGCTGGTTTCGCGGTGCATCGGCCGCCGGAGAGGCCCGAGGGGCGGCGTTTTCGGTGCTCCGGAGGGGATGGGACATGCCTGTGGGCGGGAACATGTCCCGCGCCGTGGGCGGGGTTTGGCATGTCGCCGGGTATTGAATCGGGGGCGCGAAGCCCCATTTTAGACATATTGCAATACCCTGCAGGGCTACCTATAGTGAATAGAACCCCAAACAAATACGCGTCATGATACGAATCGCAAAGTTTACAATCGGTCAGATTGTCCGCCACCGCGTGTATCCGTTTCGGGGCGTGATATTCGACGTCGATCCGGAGTTCAGCAATACCGAGGAGTGGTATCAATCCATTCCCGAGGACATCCGGCCGGAGAAGGACCAGCCGTTCTACCATCTTCTCGCGGAGAACCAGGAATCCGCGTACGTCGCTTACGTCTCCGAGCAGAATCTGCTGCCGGACAACACGGGCGAGCCCATTGAGCATCCCCAAGTGGACGAGTTTTTCGTCCGCGACGCCGACGGGCGCTATGTCGCCCGCGATCACATGGGACACTGACGCCGCGTATCGGCGCGCGCGGCGTTATCGCGTCGTGGCAGCCGCACCGCCGGGTGAGACCACGCCGCCGCTGACAGGCCTCCCGCGCTATTCGTTCACGAGTCCCGGACGCCGGTTTCTTCGAGCACCCATTCCAGATAGTCCCGGTTCACGTGCTTGACTTCCACGGCCATGATCCCCGGTGTTTCGTAGGGATGCAGGGCCGCTACTCTCTCGCATACGGCGTCGAACAGGTCTTGCCGGGTTTTCACCAGCAAAGGGATCTCCGACTCTCGCTCGACCCTTCCCTTCCAGTGAAACGCGCTCTGAATTGCCGCGAATGTGTTGGTGCATGCCGCCAGCCGCTCCGCGACCAGTGCCTCGGAGATCTCATGGGCAACGTCGGCTGACGGGCAGTTTATCCATACGTCGATTATCGTCATGGTGAACCTCTTCGCATCGCGTGGATTTCTGTCTCGAAAAACCCCGCTTCGCCGTCACCGCGCCCCGCGGCGGCTGTCCCGGCTCAGTGAGCCGATTTGCTACGCCGCAGATAATCGATGTAAATGTTGGTGTTTCTCAGGCGTTCCACCAGGCTTTCCAGAAGGTTCTTGTAGAGCTGGGCGCGCAGCTCGCAGTCCGCGTCGAGCGCGTCGCGCAGCACATCGTGAGAAAGCTCCAGGAGCTCGATATCCGTGTTCGCCCGGACCGTCGCCGATGCCGGCTGCTCGTCCACGAAGCTGTACTCGCCGATGCATTCACCGTCCACGAGCATGTTGACGAGCGTCAGGTCATCGAACTCCTCGAGATCGTCCGGCATCAGGATATCGACTTCCCCTTTCAGCAGGCAGTAGATGCTGGTGACATTGTCGCCTTCCTGTATTATGACGTCTCCCTTATTCAGGGTCAGGAAGCGGCCTGACTCGGACAGCTTTCGGATGGTCGCTTCCGGGATGTTTTCGAATATTCTTTGCGCAGCGAGCAGCTCGTTCATTATCGTTTATAGCTGGGTTTCGATTACTTACAAAGCCTAGCACATGTTCCCGCGCCCGGATGACCCCGCCGCATCCGTCCGGGACCGGGCCCCCAACGGCCGCCGGGAGCTGTCGGGGCACACCGTTGTCCCGGGGCACCGGGCCGCCACGCGCGGCGTTGGAGTCGCCTGGCCTTCGACCTCGCGCTTCGCAGTGGCGAATCGGTTACCAACGGGGCTGCGGGGCCGCCTTCCGACCAATGGTGCTTTCCTGAGCCCGGTCCGGCCCCTTGTAGAGGGCTTATTGACAGAAATACCGTTCGATCCATATTTTTAGACCGTCTGACGGGATTTTGACGCTTTTTATCCGTCGCAGTACGCCGCTGACGGTCTGGCAATCAGAATTTCATGTTTTGCCTTATTTTTTCCGGATAACTTATTGATTTTATGAGGAGCATCAATCTGGCACGGCTCTTGCACTTACGTTGGATGTGATGAACATTAAATCGGAGAGCGCCATGACCAACCCGGCACGGGAACAGAGCACCACCAGTCAATACGAGCCGCCCCGGGGTCCGGGTCCGGCCATGCTGCCCGGTATTGAAGGTTTCTACGTACTGAGCAGCAACGGCGTACTGGGCCGGTATCAACCGGATGGGCGCTTTGTCCCGGATCCATCGCTCACGGAAGAGTTGCGCAACGAGACGACCGCCCTGTGGCGCCGCTATCGCGGGGGCGACACGGAATCGATCGCCATCGGTTTGGTTACCCGGAGAACACCGGACAGGCTGTGGCACTGCGCCTCACTGGCATTCGGCGACATGGCGCTGCGGGAAATCTATCGGACAAGCGACGATCCCGGCGCGCCGTTGACCGCTTTCCAGCAGCGCAACCGGACGAAGAGCGTGTACCGCGCCATGGAGCTGATACTGAATACCCACAACGCTTCCCGGCCCGAGGATCCGCGCTTCTGCCCCGTGCTGGCCGTCCCGGAGTGCAGCCGCGAGGTGTTGAGCCGGCGCTACGGTGTGGACGACCTGGACACGGTCAATGCCCTGGAGGTGCTGGACCTGGCGCCGCTGCGGGGCGCGGACCAGCGGCGGCATCCCGCCCTGGACCGGATGGTCCTCGAGCTGACCCGGACCACCATCACGCCGGAGCTGCGCAGCGCGCCGGATCTGACGGTCGTCGATGACGCCGGTCATGTTTCGGGCGGCGACGGAACGGCGAGCTGGTCGGCGTCGGAACCGGCGCGCTACCGCGGTCCCTGGGAGGACGAGCCCGACGATCGTCTCGCTGCATTCAAAGACGGCGACCCCGTGTCTTACTGGCTGCTGGCACGATTCGCGCCCTTCAACGAGCTCAACGATCTGC
The DNA here is from genome assembly GCA_041641695.1 of Gammaproteobacteria bacterium. Lineage (GTDB taxonomy): Bacteria > Pseudomonadota > Gammaproteobacteria > Arenicellales > JAANXG01 > JAANXG01. The sequence goes on from JBEPXV010000214.1 coordinate 4,466, forward strand.
AGCGGCAGTTCGTGGCCCGCGGCCACACGGTGATGAAGAGACGGGCGGGGACCAAACTGCTCGAGCGCGGCTCGCGGGACGACG
>JBEPXV010000215.1:0-4538 GCA_041641695.1 Gammaproteobacteria bacterium
AGGGGGTTCGCGAGGTGACCCTGCTGGGGCAGAACGTCAACGGCTATCTTGGCCGGATGCATGACGGCGGCGAGGCGGACTTCGCGCTCCTGCTGCGATACGTGGCCCAGATCGAGGGGATCGACCGTATCCGCTACACCACATCCCACCCCCTGGATTTCAACGACCACCTGGTCGAAGTCTACGGCGAGATTGACAAGCTGGTCAGCCACCTGCACCTGCCGGTGCAGTCCGGGTCGGACCGCGTCCTCGAGGCGATGAAACGGCGCTACACCGCCCGTTCCTACGTGGACTTGGTGTCGCGCCTGCGGGCGCAGCGCGCGGGGCTGTCGCTGTCGTCGGATTTTATCGTCGGCTTTCCCGGCGAGACCGAGGCCGATTTCGAGGCCACCATGGACCTGATAAGGGAAGTGGGCTTCGATCAGTCCTTCAGCTTCATTTACAGCGCACGGCCCGGCACGCCCGCCGCCGACCTGCCGGACGATGTACCGCTCGAGGCCAAGAAGCGCCGCCTGGCGCGCCTGCAGAGCCTCATCAACGACCAGGCGCGGCGGATCAGCGAGAGCATGGTGGGCAGCGTGCAGCGGGTGCTCGTGGACCGGCCTGCCCGGAAGAATCCCGACCAGCTCGCCGGGCGCACGGACAACAACCGGGTGGTGAACTTCGACGGCCCCCCGGCGCTGATCGGCCGGTTCGCCGATGTCATGATCACCGAGGCGCTGCCGAACTCCCTGCGGGGTCGCCTGGATTCGATGCCGCGCCATGCCGGCGCGCCCTCGGACCATGTCCTGGAGGCAGTCTGACCTCTTGAACGCGACCGCCTGAGCCACGATATATAGAGTCGTTGAGCGACCGTTCCCCTCCATTGACGTTTTCCCTGTCCCCGGCTGACAACTACCGGCTGGCGCTGCTGTGCGGCCAGTTCGACGACAATCTGAAGCTCATCGAGCGGTATTTCGACGTCCAGATCAGCAACCGCGGGGCGGTGTTCAGCATCCAGGGGGAGGCCGAGCCGGTGGAGCGCGCCGAGCGCTCGCTGCAGGAGCTGTACACCGCCACGGCCAAGGACCAGGAGCTCAACGAGGCCACCGTGCGGCGGGTCATGCGGAACATCGGCAATGGCGAGGCAGCCGAGCCGCTGCGCCCGACAAGCATCCGGACGCCCAAGAAGCAGGTGCGGCCGCAGAACGAGCGCCAGCAGCGCTACGTGGAGCGAATCGTCACCGGCGACGTGTGCTTCGGCGTGGGTCCCGCCGGGACCGGCAAAACATTCCTGGCCGTGGCTTGCGCGGTCCAGGCCCTGGTCCAGGACGAGGTGCACCGCATCATCCTGTGCCGGCCCGCGGTGGAGGCCGGAGAACGACTCGGGTTCCTGCCGGGCGACATCGGGCAGAAGGTGGATCCCTACCTGCGGCCGCTGTATGACGCGCTCTACGAGTGCTTCGGGTTCGAGAAAGTGGCGCGCCTCATGGAGAAAAACGTGATCGAGCTGGCGCCGCTGGCGTACATGCGCGGCCGGACGCTGAGCGATTCGTTCGTTATTCTCGACGAGGCTCAGAACACCACCATCCAGCAGATGCTGATGTTCCTGACCCGCATCGGTTTCGGGTCGAAGGCGGTGATCACGGGCGACATGACCCAGACCGACCTGCCGCCGGGCACCACCTCGGGACTTCGCCACGCCGTGGACACCCTGGCCGAGGTGGACGGTGTCAGCGTCACCCGCTTCCGGCCCCGGGACGTGGTGCGTCATCCGCTCGTGCAGCGCATTATCGAGGCATACGAGGCCGACGGCCAGACCCGGGGGCAGTGAGGGGACGTGGCTCTGCGAACGGTGGTGCAGCGCGCCTGCGACTGTCCGGGCGCGCCGGACGATGACAGCATAAGCCGCTGGGCGGGCGCCGCGTTTCAGGCGGGCGGGAAGCACGGCGACGCGGAACTGGAGCTTACGGTGCGGTTGGTGGATGAGACCGAAGCCGCGGCGCTCAATCGCAGGTACCGGAGCCGGGAGTACGCGCCGAACGTTCTGTCGTTTCCCATGCATTCCGGCGAGCCGTTCGCCAACGGACTGCTCGGGGACGTGGTGATCTGCGCCGCCGTGGTGGCGCGCGAGGCGGACGAGCAGGGCAAGCCCCTGCATGCCCACTGGGCGCATCTGGTTGTTCACGGCGTGCTGCATTGCTGCGGCTCCGAGCACGACAGCGAAGCCGGCGCGGAGCGAATGGAGTCCCTGGAGACGCGGATTCTGGCTGATTTCGGCCTCCCCGATCCCTATACTGTGCACGATGAGCAATAACGACGAACCTCCGAGTACCCCCTGGTGGGCCGCGGTCTGGCGGCGCCTGCGGCGCTGCATGGGCGGCTCACCCCGGACCCGCGAGGAAGTACTCGAATTCGTCACCAAGGCGCGGGGCGCCGGGCTGCTGGATCAGGAGACCCAGGACACCATTCAGCGGGTGCTCCAGGTGGCGGAACTGCGCGTCCGTGACATCATGATCCCGCGATCGCGAATGGTCGTGGTGGACCGCTCGGATACCCCGGAGCAGTTCCTGCCCGTTCTGATAGACAGCGCCCATTCGCGTTTCCCGGTGGTGGACGGCGAGCGGGACAAGATCATCGGCATTCTGCTGGCCAAGGACGTTCTGCGCTATTTCGAGAACGGAGAATCCGGCTCGTTCAACATGCGCGACATGCTGCGGCCGGCGGTGTTCATTCCCGAGAGCAAGCGGCTGAACGTGCTTCTCAACGAGTTCCGCTCCAACCGCAATCACATGGCCGTGGTGGTGGACGAGTACGCCGGCGTCGCCGGCCTGGTCACCATCGAGGACGTGCTGGAGCAGATCGTCGGGGATATCGAGGACGAGCACGACATCGAGGAGGAGGCCGACATGATCCTCCAGCGCGGCGACAACGAATACATGATCAAGGCGCTGCTGCCCCTGGAGGATTTCAACGAGTATTTCGGCACCAGCTACAGCGACGAGGAAGTGGACACCGTCGGTGGCCTGGTGATCCAGCATCTCGGGCATGTAGCGCGGCGCGGGGAGACGCTCCGCATCGATCAGTTCCACATTGAAGTCCTGCACAGTGACAGCCGCCGGATCTATCTGTTGAAAGTGGTCGTGGACCCGGGCTACGAGCCCGGGGGGCTGGACGACGGAGCGTGACGTCATAGGTCGCCCGTCCCTCCAGATACCGGCCGCCCTGGCAGCCGGTTGTGCGGGAGTCCTGGGATTCGGGCCCTACGGCTACTTCTGGGCGGCGCTGCTGTCGGTGTCGGTGCTGGTGTGGCTGTGGTGGGACGCCGCGCCCGGGCGCGCCGCGCGGCTCGGTTTCGTCTACGGCATCGGCCTGTTCGGCGCCGGTGTGTCCTGGGTTTATGTGAGCATCCACGTGTACGGCCATATGCCGCCCTGGATGGCGGTACTGGTGGTCATCGTCTTCGTCTCGATCCTGTCCCTGTACCCGGCGCTGGTGGGCTGGCTCCATCGCCGGTTTGCAGGCCCCGGGCTGGCGGGCGCCGTCGCCGGCCTGCCGGCGCTGTGGGCGCTGGGGGAGTGGGTGCGGAGCTGGGCCTTCAGCGGCTTCCCGTGGCTCAGTCTGGGGTACAGCCAGGTCGACTCCTGGCTCGGCGGCTGGTCTGCGGTGCTGGGAGTGTACGGCGTGTCATGGCTGGTGGTGCTGACGGCGGTACTGCTGGTCGCTGCCGTCCGGAATGCAGGTCGATGGCGCTGGTCGGCACTGGCGGTCGTCGGTGCGGCGTGGCTCGGCGGGCTGGGCCTGGGCCAGGTGCGTTGGGCCGACCCGGAAGGCGCGGCGCTGGATATCGCGCTGGTGCAGGGGAACATTTCCCTGGATCGCAAATGGGACGCGGACCAGCGGCCGCAGATTCTGAACCGTTACCTCACGCTGAGCAACAATCTCGAAGACCGCGACCTGGTGGTCTGGCCGGAAGCGGCGCTGCCTTATTTCATTCACGAGGTGGACGACCGGATCTGGCACAGTATGCGCCGGCATCCCGCGGACTTTGTGCTGGGGCTGCTGGAGCAGCGCACCGACGGCCGCAGCGTCCGAACCTACAACAGCGTGGTGGTCATCACCGGGAGTGATCCCCGGATATACCGCAAGTCGCACCTGGTGCCGTTCGGCGAGTACCTGCCGCTAAAGCCGCTGTTCGGCTGGGTGGTCGATTATCTCAGGATTCCGATGTCGGATTTCAACGCCTGGGAGGGCGCTGACCAGGGGCCGCTGCCCGCGGCCGGCGCGCGGCTCGGCATCACCGTCTGCTACGAAGACGCATTTCCCGAGGAGGCCGCCAAGCCCCTGCCCGACGCCGGATTACTGGTGAACGTGAGCGAGGACGCCTGGTTCGGGGATTCACTGGCGCCCCATCAGCGCATCCAGATGGCCCGGATGCGGGCCCTGGAAACGGCGCGCCCGATGCTGAGGGCGGCCAATACCGGCGTGTCGGCGATCGTCGACCACCAAGGCAGAGTTACCGCCAGCTCGAAGCAGTTCGAGCCGACCGTTGTAAAGGG
>JBEPXV010000216.1:0-4514 GCA_041641695.1 Gammaproteobacteria bacterium
CCACCGGCAACAAGAGCGAGATGGCGGTGGGGTATGCCACCCTGTACGGAGACATGGCGGGTGGATTTGCGGTGATCAAGGATGTGCCCAAGACGCTGGTCTACGGGCTCGCGCGGCTGCGCAACACCCACGGGGCGGTGATTCCGCAGCGCGTGATCGAGCGTCCGCCCTCGGCCGAGCTCGCGCCGGACCAGCGCGACGCGGACAGCCTGCCCGCCTACGATGTGCTGGACTCCATCCTGGCCATGTACGTCGAGCAGGACTGGTCGCCGGAGCGCATCGTGGAGCTGGGTTACGACGAGCAGGTCGTGCACAAGGTGGTCAACCTGGTCGATCGCAACGAGTACAAGCGCCGCCAGGCGCCGCCGGGCATCCGCATCACCGCGCGGGCCTTCGGCCGGGACCGCCGCTACCCGATCACCTCCGGCTACCGGCCGCTGTCGTGGAAGTAGCGGCAAGCGACTGAAAAAGCGCCCGGCAGCGCCCGCTCCCAGTCGCGCACGGCACCGGCAGGGTTGTCAGTTGAACGGATTGAGGTCCACCGACGAGGGAATGATGCTGAATTCCTTCTTGATGGCCGGCCGGGAGCCCGACAGGTAACGGCTGTCCGGGAAGTTCATGGTCAGGACGCGGCGGGAATCCTCCGACAAATCCTCCAGCCCCATCTCCTCGTAAGCCAGCATCATCAGGCCCAGGGCATGCTCGATGGCCGGCGTGCGCGGATATTCCTCGAGGACGTGCTTGCTGCGGTTGACCACCGCCACGTAGGCCTGGCGGCGCATGTAGTAATCGGCGACATGCACTTCATGCATGGCCAGCGCATTGTGCAGAAAGGCCATCCGCTGCCGGGCGTCGCTCGCGTAGCGGCTGTCGGGATATCGATTCACGAGCTCGCGGAATGCATTGTACGCCTCCAGCGTGGATCTCGGATCCCGGTCGGGCGAACTCTCTCCTTCCGTCAGGGTCTCCAGGAAAGTGTTGTCGGCCGTATAATTGACCAATCCCTTCAGGTAATAGGCATAATCGACATTGGAATGCGTCGGATGCAGACGGATGAAGCGGTCGGCCGCCGCCAGCGCCGCCTCGGGGTTCTCGTTCTTGTAATAGGCGTAAATAACCTCGAGCTGCGCCTGCTCGGTATACTCGCCGTAGGGATAAGTGCTTTCCAGCTCCTGGTAGAGCTCGATGGCGCTGGTGTACTTCTCATCCTCGAGCGCCGCCTTGGCATCCTGGTAGTATTCCTCGGCGGTGTATTCGTCCCGGTCGTCGTCCTTGAACGGATTGGTGATGCCGCAGCCGGACAGGAGGACGGCAAGTACAACGAGCCCTAGGGCGGATTTAATCTTCATATTGAACGCCATGTCTGAATCTGCAATTTTTGTCGGCGGCAGCCGGACCCCCGGGCGTGGCCGCGGGTCTGCGGAACGGCGCGCGCCCGCCGGCCGCCCGATTATAAACGATCCGCGGCGCCTTGCCGCGTGGTGTTGAGCCCCGTGACCGACACCGGAACGGGCCATCGGCTGGATCATATTCCCGAAGAGCACGCCGGCGAACGGGTGGACAAGGTCCTGGCACGGCTGTTCCCCCAGTATTCGCGCAGTACCCTGCAGCAGTGGCTGAAGCAGGGGCGGGTACTCATCGATGATGACATTCCCAGCCAGAAAGACAAAATCCACGGCGGCGAGTCGGTGGACATGGTCATTCCCGACGCCCCGGCGGTGGAGGCTCTCGCCGAGGACATCCCGCTGGATGTGCGCTACAGCGACGCCCATATCCTGGTGCTGAACAAGCCGGCGGGCCTGGTGGTTCATCCGGGGGCCGGCAACCCGGCGGGCACGCTGATGAACGCCCTGCTGCACTTCCACCCCGATGCGCGCCGGCTTCCGCGGGCGGGTATCGTGCACCGCCTGGACAAGGATACCACCGGTTTGATGGTGGTCGCCCGCACCGAGCCGGTTCGCCTGCGCCTGATCGAGCAGCTCGCGGCGCGGACCATGAAGCGTGAGTACCTGGCCCTGCTTCACGGCGACCTGATCTCGGGGCGCAGCATCGACGAGCCTATCGGGCGACATCCCCGCAACCGTCGTGTCATGACGGTTCGCCGCGACGGCAAGAGTGCCGTGACGCGCATTCGCGTGCGGCGACGCTTCGGCCCGCTCACCCTGGTCGACTGCAGCCTGGAAAGCGGCCGTACTCACCAGATCCGCGTCCACACCAGCCACATCGGGTTTCCGATTGTCGGGGACGCTCAGTACGGTGGCTCCGGCCGCGTGCCCCGCGGCATCCCGGAAGCGCTGCGTGAGCGGATACGGGGCTTCGGCCGCCAGGCGCTGCACGCCGCGTCGCTGTCGCTTCGGCACCCTGAAACCGGCGAAACGCTGACGTTCACGGCCGACCCGCCGGAGGATTTTGCCGCGCTGCTCAGGGCGCTCGACGACGAGCTTGGCCATGGCGGAACCTGAACGGATCGAGACGATGCCCGCGCGCTGGCGGGCGCCGCCGCGGGTGCGGGCACTGACGACGCTGCGGCGCGGCGGCGTGAGCACGGGTCCGTTCGCGACCCTGAACATGGCCGGGCACGTCGGCGACACGCCCGCGCACGTGGCCGAGAACCGACGGCGGGTCCGGTGTGCCCTGGGGCTTCCCGGGGAGCCCCAGTGGCTGAACCAGGTGCACGGCACCCGCTGCGTCGATCTTGCCGACGCCGGGGCCGCGGAGGAAGCGGACGGCAGCTACACCGACGCGCCCGGGAACGTCTGCGCGGTACTCACCGCCGACTGTCTGCCGTTATTCGTCTGTGACGCGGCCGGGGAGCGCGCCGGCCTGTTCCACGTCGGCTGGAAGGGCCTGGCCGCGGGGATGGTCGAGCAGGCGCTGGCCATCTTCGCCGACCGGCCGGGGATTCATTGCTGGCTCGGTCCGGCTATCGGGCCCGGCGGTTTCGAAGTCGGCCGGGAAGTCCGGGACGCGCTGGAAGCGGCCGGCAATGAAGACTGCTTTACGCCATCCGTGAATCCCGGGCGATGGATGGCGGATCTGTACGGTCTGGTCGCGCACCGGCTCCGGCGGGGCGGCGCCGGTGAGGTGTGCTGGGATGAGAACGCCTGCACCCGGGATGATCCCGAGCGATTTTTCTCTTACCGCCGCTCGCCGCGGTGCGGGCGCATGGCCTCGTTGATCTGGATCGACGGTGAGCTGTAACTCGGGATACTTCCCGACAATCGTCCGCAATCGGGGCACGGATTGAGTCCAGGGCACCTGCGTTCCCGGCCATAACCGCTCGCGGCTCCCAATATGTTGGTGCCTTCGGTGGGTATCTCTGGTCGGGATTTGTCCCGACATCTGCAGGTTCGTGCTCGCAAGCGAAGGAGGCCGGCGCAGAACCTTGCCACCCACCTCAAACTATCACGGGGCACCGCCGGGGGCTTTTTCACCAAGCGAGTATCGGGGAGGGATAAACACCGAAGGCACCAACGAACCGGGGGGCCCCGAGCGGTTATGACCGGGAATGCAGGTGCCCTCTACCTAATCCGTGCCCCGATTGCGGACATTTGTCCGGTAAAGCCTGACCAACATGCACCCGGCGGCGCCCGCTCCCGTTTGATCGTGGCCCGGTGCACGAGAAGTCATCGCAACCATTCCTTTGTCATATCGCGGCGGTGAAGAGCAGTGCCGGTGCATGCATATGTCGGGATGAATCCCGACCCACAGGGGTGGGACGATCGGGATCGGCCGCGGGTTATGGCCGGGAGGTGAACAGCAGGGACAGATCCACGGCGTGGAGGTCCTTGGTTATGGCGCCGACGGAGATGCAATCCACGCCGGTCTCCGCCACTTCGCGGATATTTTCCAGGGTAATGCCGCCGGACGCCTCCAGCTCCGCCCGGTGCCGGTTGATTTCCACGGCGCGAATCAGCTCGTCGAGGGAATGGTTGTCCAGGAGCACCCGCGGGGCGCCGGCCGCCAGTGCCTCCTCGAGCTGCAGCAGGTTCTCCACCTCGATGGTGATCGGCACGCCGGTCCCCGCGGCGTCCCGGGCGCGGTACACTGCCTCGGTGATGGACTCACCGCTGCGCAGGTGGTTTTCCTTGATCAGGATGCCGTCGAACAGGCCCTGGCGGTGGTTGTGGCCGCCGCCGCAGCGTACCGCCCACTTCTGAGCCAGACGCAGCCCCGGTATCGTCTTGCGGGTATCGAGAATCTTCACCCCGGTGCCGGCGACCGCGTCGACGTACCGGCGGGTCGTCGTGGCGGTGCCGGACAGTGTCTGGAGCAGGTTGATGGCGCTTCGCTCCCCGGTGAGGACGGGCCGGGCATGGCCGTGGATCTCGCACAGCACCTCGTCCGCTTCGACGTGGTCGCCGTCGGCGACGTGCCATTTGATCGTCACCCGCGAGTCGAGCTGCTCGAACACCCCCGAGAAGAACGGGAGGCCGCTGATCACGGCGGGCTGACGGGATTCCAGCCGGGCGCTGACCGCGATGTCCGGCGTCAGCCCGGCGGTCAGGTCGCCG
>JBEPXV010000217.1:0-4512 GCA_041641695.1 Gammaproteobacteria bacterium
CCAGCACGGCCTAACCGGTCGAATGCCCGATAGTCCTCGGATCCCGGAGAACTCGCAGCACTACCATGTGGATTCCTGGCGTTCTCGGCGCTCTTGGCGAGTGGAACCAGCAACGCTGGACCTGACTCCGTTCCCAGCCTGATTACCGACTCCACCACAGGGGTCATCGGCCTCCCACCGCTCAAACCCGCGCGGACTGTGTTATACACTGCCCGCTGCAACGACCTCCTGCCCCGAAAGGCGGGACAACCCACGGCAATCGATGAGGAGCAACCATGTCCGACAAGCAGGTGATCAGCACCGACCAGGCCCCGGGTGCCATCGGCCCCTACTCCCAGGCGGTACGCGCGGGTGATTTCGTTTACCTGTCCGGCCAGATACCACTGGACCCGGCCACCATGGAAGTGGTGAGCGGCGACTTCCGCGACCGCGCGGTGCGCGTGTTCACCAGCCTGGAGGCGGTCACCCGGGCCGCCGGCGGCTCCCTCGAGGATGTGGTCAAGCTCAACATATACCTGACCGATCTCGGCCGGTTCGCCACCGTGAACGAAGTAATGTCCGAGTTTCTCGACGAGCCCTATCCTGCCCGCGCGGCGGTGGGGGTGGCGTCCCTGCCCAAGGGTGTGGACATCGAGATCGAAGGGGTCATGTACCTCGACCGGTAGCCGCCTTCCCCTTGCCGCGATGACCAAAGTTCCCGAACGGCCGGTGCCGGTCGAGACACTGTCCGGCGTCGGGCCGCGCGTCGCCGAGAAGCTGAACCGGCTGGGCCTGGCGACCGTTGAAGATCTTGCCCTGCACCTGCCCCTGCGCTACCAGGACCGGACCCGGTCCACCGCCATGGGCTCGCTGCGCCCGGGCGACGAGGTGGTGGTGATCGGCACGATCCAGCACTCCGGCGTCGCGTATGGCCGCCGCCGCGCGCTGTTGACCCGCATCAGCGACGGCACCGGGGCGCTCACCGTCCGCCTGTTCCATTTCTCCACCGCCCAGCAGCGCCAGCTCCGCAAGGGCCGCTGGATCATGTGCTTCGGCGAGGTACGTCCCGGGCCCGCCACGCTGGAGATGGTGCACCCCGAATACCGGGTCACCGACCAGGAGCCGGTGCTGGATCCCGATGCCGGCCTCACGCCCATTTACCCCGCCACCGAGGGCATCGGCCAGGGACAGCTGCGGCGCCTGATCGACCAGGTGCTTGCCAGGCACCTGCCGAACGTCCACGACTGGATCCCGGAGGCGGTCCTGGATTCCGCGATCCGGATTCCCCTCCCCGCGGCGATTTCTTACCTGCATCACCCACCCGCCGACGTCGACATGGGGCTGCTCCGCGACGGGGGCACTGCCCAGCAGCAGCGCCTGGCATTCGAAGAGCTGCTGGTACATCACCTGAGCCTGCGACGCGCCCGGCTCCGGCGCCGGACAGCCCGGGCGCCCGCGCTGTCCATGACGGACGGCTGCGCCCCGGCATTGGTGTCCAGCCTGCCATTCACCCTGACAGGCGCCCAGCAGCGCGTCCTGAAAGAGATCGGCGAGGACCTTGCAGGGGAGGTGCCGATGCTGCGGCTGGTTCAGGGCGACGTGGGCTCGGGCAAGACCGTGGTGGCCGCGGCCGCGGCCGCCGCAGCCGCCGAATCGGGTTGGCAAACCGCCCTGATGGCGCCGACGGAGTTGCTGTCGGAGCAGCATTCCGGCAACTTCGAGCAGTGGCTGGGACCGCTCGGTATCCGGGTGATCCAGTTATCCGGCAAGGCGAGTGCGGCGCGCCGCCGGGAGGCGCTGGCGCTGCTGCAATCCGGAGAGGCGCAGGTGGTGGTCGGCACTCACGCCCTGTTCCAGGACGACGTGATCTTTCACCGGCTGGGACTGGTGGTGGTCGACGAGCAGCACCGGTTCGGTGTCGGCCAGCGCCTGGCGCTGCACGACAAGGGCCGGGACGCCGACCAGGCGCCCCATCAATTGATCATGACGGCGACGCCTATCCCGCGCACCCTGGCCATGACTTTCTACGCCGACCTGGACGTATCCAGCATCGACGAGCTGCCCCCCGGGCGGCAACCGGTGGAGACGGCGGCGGTCCGCGACGATCGCCGCGACGAGGTGATCCAGCGGGTCCGCGACGCGTGCCGGAGCGGCCGCCAGGCGTACTGGGTATGCCCGTTCGTCGACGAGTCGGAGGCGATCGACGCCCAGGCCGCCACCAGCATGGCGCGGGACCTGGCCGAGGCGCTCCCGGAAGTCGAGGTGGGCCTGATTCACGGCCGGATGAAGCCCGCTGACAAGGACGCGATGATGCGGCGATTCCGGGACGGCGTGATCCAACTGCTGGTGGCCACCACGGTAATCGAGGTAGGCGTGGATGTGCCCAACGCCAGCCTGATGATCATCGAAAACACCGAGCGCCTCGGCCTGTCTCAGCTTCACCAGCTGCGCGGCCGTGTCGGGCGGGGTGACCAGCGCTCGGTGTGCGTGCTGATGTATCGGACGCCTCTGGGCGACCACGCCCGCGTGCGGCTCGCCGCCATGCGGGAAACCAACGATGGATTCGAGCTGGCGCAGCGGGACCTGGAGCTGCGCGGGCCCGGCGAGGTGCTGGGCACTCGGCAGACCGGGCTGCAGCGCCTGCGAGTGGCGGACCTGGCGAGGGACCGCGCCCTGCTGCCGAAGGTGCAAAGCGCGGGGCAGGTCATGTTGAACGACTACCCCGACCACATCGATCCCCTGATACGACGCTGGCTGAGCCGGCAGGAGGAGTTTGCGCATGTCTAGCCTGCCCGGCCCCGGCCTGGCGGACCGGCTCGAGCAGTACAGCCAGCTGACCCGGTTCGGCAGGCCCATCGGCAGTTTGCTGTTGCTGTGGCCGACGCTGTGGGCCCTGTGGATCGCCGGAAAGGGCTCTCCTGATCCCTATGTGTTGACGGTGTTCTTCGTCGGCGTCTTCCTGATGCGCGCCGCAGGCTGCGTCATCAATGACTATGCCGACCGGGAAATAGACGGGCATGTGAAACGCACCCGTGACCGGCCGCTCGCCACCGGGCAGGTATCGGAACGCGAAGCTCTTGCACTGTTCATCGTGCTCGGCCTGGCTGCGTTCGCGCTGGTGTTGACCCTGAACCGGTTGACCGTCTACCTGTCATTCATCGGCGTGGGCCTCGCGGCCGTGTACCCGTTCATGAAACGCTACACCCATCTTCCCCAGTTCGTGCTGGGTGCGGCGTTCTCCTGGAGCATTCCCATGGCGTTCGCTGCCCAGGCGAATGCCGTGCCGGCCGTCGCCTGGTTGCTGGTGGCAGCCAATGTTTGCTGGGTGGTTGCCTATGACACCGTCTACGCCATGGTGGACCGCGACGACGATCTCAGGATCGGCGTCAAGTCCACCGCCATCCTGCTCGGCGGACTGGACCGCTCGGCGGTGGCACTGTGTCATGGCCTGGCCCTGGCGATCCTCTGGTACGTGGGTCTGACCATGAACCTCGGCGGCTGGTACGTCGCCGGCCTCGTCGCCGCGGCGCTGTTCGCGGTCTACCAGCAATGGCGGATCCGGCACCGGGAGCGGGATGCCTGTTTCGCCGCGTTCCTCAACAATTCCTGGTTCGGCGCCGCGGTCTTCGCCGGCATTCTGCTCCACTACCTCTGACCCCCGGCATCCCCGGGGCGTCGTCGTTGACCGACACCCCCCCGGTACCCGGAAACGGCGCCTGACCGCCGCCCGGGCTCTCGCGATTCAAAGCCATGCCGCCCTTTCCGGGCGGGACGCCGCGTCGTCCGCACGCAATGTCGTGTAGCGACATGGCGACAGATTCAGGCGACCGAGCCGGCGACTCGTGCCGTCCTTGAACGTCATCTGGCCCGCCATAAGCGGGTTCCGGCCCGAAGGCCGCGGGTTGGCACGGTCGTTGCTCCCTTGGTTGTTGAGAGTGGCGGGCACGTCGCCTGAGCGGCCAACCGCCTGAATCCACCAACTCAACAGCAACCAATCGAGAGGTAGTGAGCAATGATCAAGTTACCTGAAAAGCAACCCAGGAAGCACGGCACATATATCGCTTCGACAGCGTTGAGCCTGTTCCTGGCCGCGGGCGCGGGCTCCTATTCCTTCGCCCAGGATTCGGGGGCCGATGCGGGCGCGGACGCGACCGGAAGCGCGACCGTGGAAGGCAGTATCGATTCCACGGCCGGCACCGATGCCGGTTCCACCGCCGGCAGCACGGACAGCGGCGCCACGGCCGGCAGCGATGCCGGGTCGACGGCAGGCACCGAGGATGGCTCGACAGCCGCCACCGCGGAGTCGGGCGCTGAGGCGACGGCCGGCACCACCGCGGACGGCGGTACCACCGCCACGGCCGGCAGCGATGCCGGTTCCACGGCCAGCACCGACGACGGCTCGGTGAGCACCAGCGCGGAATCGTCCTCCAGCGCCACCGCCGGCACCACGGAAGACGGCGGCACCACCGCCTCCGCCGATAGCAGTGCCGGTTCCACGGCCAGCACCGATGACAGCTCCGTGAGCACCAGCGC
>JBEPXV010000218.1:0-4494 GCA_041641695.1 Gammaproteobacteria bacterium
TGGATCCGAGCTGCGACTGCTATACCTGTCGCCATTACTCGCGGGCCTATCTGAGGCACCTGTACCGGGGCCGCGAGATCCTGGGGGCGAGACTCAACACGATTCACAATCTGCACTACTTTACGGCACTGATGCGGCGGCTGCGCGACGCGATCGAGGCCGGGCGGCTGCGGGACTTTGCCGAATCGTTTTTCGCGGGGAGCGAAACCGATCCGGTGTTCCCCTGGCACAAGCCGCGGTCCGTTGTGGCATAATACCGCGCCGCCGCTGAGGTCGGTCGCGGCGCGACGGTTCACAACTCAAAAGGTATTTTCTATGAATCTGCTCATTTCCGATGCCTGGGCACAGGGCGGCGGCTCGGCGGGAGGCGGCCTGATCAGCCTGCTGCCTATCGTCGTCATTTTCGTTCTGTTCTACTTCCTGCTCATCCGCCCCCAGCAGAAGCGACAGAAGCAGCACCGGGAAATGGTGCAGGCCCTGGCCAAGGGCGACGAGGTGGTCACCGTGGGCGGCACCCTGGGCAAGATCACCGATGTCGGCGAGAACTTCGTCACTCTGGAAGTCGCCCAGGGCGTGCAGGTCAAGGTTCAGCGCAATGCCGTTCAGTCCATGATGCCCAAGGGCACGGTCAAGGAAGCCTGAGTGCTGCCGGGGAAATCACCGACTGAATGAATCAATACCCTCTGTGGAAATACCTGCTGATCCTGGCCATTGTTGTGCCGGGATTTCTTTATGCGGTGCCCAACCTGTATGGGGAGAATCCCGGCATACAGATCGCCGGCCAGCGCGGCTACGACGCCGACCAGACCGTGCTGTCGCGGGCCCAGGAGGCATTGACTGACGCGGGCATCGAGTGGACGCGCGCATCCGTCGGGCCCGAGGGCGCGCGCTTCCAGTTCACCGACACCGACACCCAGCTCAACGCCCAGTCCGTGGTACAGCAGACGCTGGGGCGCAACTACACCGTCGCCCTGACACTGCTGCCGGCGACTCCCGAATGGCTGCGGGCGATCGGCGGCGCTCCCATGTACCTGGGCCTGGATCTGCGCGGCGGCGTCCATTTCCTCATGGAGGTGGACATCGACCAGGCCGTGGAGAAAGCCGAGAGCGGCTACTTGTCCGGTATCCGCTCGGCGCTGCGCGAGGAAAGGATCCGCTACCTGAACATCAGGCAGCCCGGCGGCGAAGGCATCGAGATCAAGCTGAGAGACGAGGAGGACCGGCAGGCGGCACGGCGAATCATCGCCGAACAGTTCCCGGACCTGGTGCTCTCGGAGACCGAGCGGGACGGCAGCCCGTTCCTGACCGCCGACATACGCCAGGAGCAGATCGAGGAAGAGCACCGCCTGGCGCTGCAGCAGAACATGCGGGCGCTGCGCAACCGGATCGATGAGCTGGGCGTGGCCGAGCCCGTGGTTCAGCAGCAGGGTGATCAGCGTATCGTCGTGCAGCTGCCGGGTGTGCAGGATACGGCCCGCGCCAAGGAGATCATCGGCCGCACTGCGACCCTGGAAATCAAGCTGGTGGACCACGAGCACGACCTGTCCAGCGCCATCCAGGGCTCCGTGCCGCCGGGCTCGGATCTGTACGAGATGCGCCGCGGCGGCCAGATCCTGCTCAAGGACCGAGTCATCTACTCCGGCGACAATATCATCAACGCCGCCGCCGGCCTGGATCAGCAGCGCGGCGGCCCGGTGGTTCACATCACCCTGGACTCACAGGGCGCCGAGCGGAACCGGCGCGTCACCCGGGAGAATGTCGGCAACCGCATGGCGGTGGTGTATATCGAGGAGATCGTCGAGAACAAGCTGGATGAGAACGGCAACCCGGTGTTCAACGACGACGGCCAGATCGTCAAGGAGACCACGCGGCTCGAGGAGGTGATCACCGCCCCGGAGATCCAGGAGCCGCTTTCGGCGCGATTCCAGATCACCGGTTTGAGCGATACCGAGGAGGCACAGGACCTGGCGCTGCTGCTGCGCGCGGGCGCCCTGGCCGCGCCGATGCATATCATCGAGGAGCGGACGGTGGGCCCGAGCCTGGGCCGGGACAATATCGAGCAGGGGTTCCGGTCGGTGGTGATCGGCTTCGTCCTGGTCCTGGCATTCATGGCCGTGTACTACCGGCTGTTCGGCGTGGTGGCCTGCGGCGCCCTGTTCACGAACCTGGTGCTGTTAATCGCCGTTCTGTCGCTGCTGCAGGCCACGCTGACCCTGCCGGGGGTGGCCGGCATCGTGTTGACGGTCGGCATGGCGGTGGATGCTAATGTGCTTATCTTCGAGCGGATACGCGAGGAGATCCGCAACGGCAATACGCCCCAGGCCAGCATCCATGTCGGCTATGACCGAGCGCTGTCCACCATCCTGGACGCCAACGTAACCACGCTGATCGCCGCCATCGTTCTGTTCAACTTCGGCACCGGTCCGATCAAGGGATTCGCCATCACCCTGAGCATCGGCATCGTTACCTCCATGTTTACCGCCATATTCGGCACCCGCGCCCTCGTGAATCTGATCTACGGCGGCCGGCGTCTCAAGAGCCTGTCGATCTGATGGAAATCATTAAAGCGCAAACCAATATCGATTTCCTCGGCCGGCGCCGGCTGGGCCTGCTGCTGTCCGCGGCCCTGATCGTGATCAGCATCGGCTCGCTGTCGCTGAGGGGCCTGAACTTCGGCATCGACTTCACCGGCGGCACCCTCGTGGAGGTGGCCTATGACGAGTCGGTGAATGTCGCCGCGGTCCGGCAGCAGCTCGTTGACGGCGGCATCGAGGACGCCCAGGTCCAGTACTTCGGCTCGTCCAGCGATCTCCTGATACGCCTGCCCGTCGGCGCACGCGGGGAGGCGGTCAGCGCCGAGCTGAGCAGCGCCGTGATCGAGGCGCTGCGCGAGCCCTACGACGAGGTCGTGGTGAGTGGCTCCCGCGAAGGCGCCACCCAGGAATGCGCAACCCCGGGCGGAGCACGGCGCGACTGCCGCGTGCAGATGCGGCGAGTGGAGTTCGTCGGACCGCAGGTGGGCGAGCAGCTCACCGAGCAGGGCGGCCTGGCCATGATCTACGCCCTGATCATGATTCTCATCTATGTCGCCTGGCGCTTCGAGTGGCGCTTCGCCGTGGGCTCGGTGGCGGCCCTGGTGCACGACGTCATCATCACCGTCGGTCTGTTCTCGGTGTTCCAGATCGAGTTCTCTCTGGCGGTGCTCGCCGCGGTGCTGGCGGTGATCGGCTATTCACTGAACGACACCATCGTGGTCTTCGACCGCGTCAGGGAGAATTTCCGCAAGATGCGCAAGGGCACCACCGTCGAGGTCATGAACCGCTCACTGAACCAGACCCTGCCGAGGACGGTGCTGACCTCGTTGACCACCCTGCTGGTGCTGCTGGCGCTGGTCACCCTGGGCGGGGAGGTCATCCGCGGCTTCGCCATCGCGCTGATCATCGGCGTCGTGGTGGGTACCTACTCGTCACTGTTCGTCGCCAGCCCCGTGGTCCTGCGGCTGGGCGTATCGAAGGAAGACCTGGTCCCGCCCAAGAAGGAAGGCGCGGACCAGGAAAACGTGATGCCCTGAATCGGTTACCGGGGCGTCCGGCAGTCCCGGGCCGGACGTCACCGGAGGCGCCCTGATCGACCCCGGACGGGGCCGCGGCCAAAATCCATCCATGCAAGGCGGCTCGGGATAAGCAACCCGCTGCACGCGGGCTATACATTTCGCGATTCGACGCGGGCGGTTATGATCGTGGCGGCCCGCGGATGACCATGCAGGCGGCATAGTACGGCGACGGGAAAACCCGTACGCGCCGCAGAACCGATGGAGACAAGCAATGAACGCTGAAATCAGATCGTTTTACGGCAAAGACATGAGCATCGCTGACTTTGACCCGGAGCTGTGGTCGGCGATGGAGAGCGAGCTGCGGCGGCAGGAGGAGCACATTGAGCTGATTGCCTCCGAGAACTATGCCAGTCCGCGGGTCCTGCAGGCCCAGGGTTCCGTGCTCACCAACAAGTATGCCGAAGGCTATCCCCGCAAGCGGTATTACGGCGGCTGCGAGTTCGTCGACATCGCCGAGCAGCTGGCCATCGACCGGGCCAAGCAGCTTTTCGGCGCCCATTACGTGAACGTCCAGCCCCACTCCGGCTCCCAGGCCAACGCTGCCGTGTACATGGCGCTGATGGAGCCCGGCGAGACCGTGCTCGGCATGAGCCTGGCGCACGGCGGCCATCTGACCCACGGCGCCAAGCCGAGCTTCTCGGGCCGGATCTACAACTCCGTGCAGTACGGGCTGGATCCGGAAACCGGTGAGGTCGATTATGACCAGGTCGAGAAGCTGGCCGTGGAGCACAAGCCGAAAATGATCATGACCGGATTCAGCGCCTATTCCCGGGTTCTGGACTGGCAGCGTTTCCGCGACATCGCCGACCAGGTCGGCGCCTGGCTGGTCGCGGACATCGCCCATGTGGCGGGCATGGTGGCGGTGGGCGCGTATCCCAGCC
>JBEPXV010000219.1:0-4492 GCA_041641695.1 Gammaproteobacteria bacterium
CCACGGGGCCGCGAACCCGCACCAGGTACTCCTTTTCGATCCCGGCCTCGGGCCCGATCAGTTGCTTGGCGATCCTGCCATCCTGGGTGAGAACCAGCAGGCCCTGGGAATCGATGTCGAGCCGGCCTGCCGGGGCCAGCCCCTTCAGATGGGCGCGGTGGAAGCGCACGGCGCTTCGGTCCCCGCGGTAGCGGGACTTCGATGTGATCAGGGAAACCGCCGGCCGGTAGCCGTCCTCGGGGCTGCCCGACACGAATCCGACGGGTTTGTTCAGCAATACCGTGACTTTCCGTTGTGTCTCCTCCCGCGCCCGGCGGGCGAGCTTGATATCACTGCCCGGGTCCACCCGGGTACCGAGGGTGTCGATCACTTCGCCGTCCACCAGCACCAGCCCGTCCGCGATGTAGCGGTCGGCTTCCCGGCGGGAGCACAGCCCCCGTTCGGACATGAGCTTGGACAGTCTGACCTTCTCCAATCACAGACCCGTGGTGAACAGTTCGTTCGGTTGAATGCCGCGATCCCACAGATCCTTGAAGCGCCGGCTCAGCTGCCCCGCGGTGCCGCGGTCCTCGGAGCTCATGAATCCCTTCGGGTACTCGATGTTGGGCTGGTGGAGATAGCCGACGGCATCGCGGACGATGAACATCTCCTGGCGCTTGATCAGCTCCTGGGGTATGACGCGCACCTTGACGTAGGAGCTGAACTGCCGGGAGAGGGCCACCAGGCGGCTGTTCGCCTTGATGACGAACTGCTCGTCCTCCACCAGGAACAGCAGCTCGTTGCGCAGGTTCCGGGTCACGATGGACTGGCAGCATTCGGTGAAGGCCTGGGAAAAATAGAAGTCGAAGTCGAGCCGGTGCGCGCGGATCGCCAGAGTGTTCCGGCAGGCCAGGAACATGCGCTCGATGCACTCGTTCATGGCGGCGCTGCCGTCGATGATCAGCCGCTTCGGATCGGACCCGTCGATGGAGACCCCGTCGCCGGTCATGGCCGGGGAATCTGCTGTTCGGCATTGCCGGTGTACGTCGACGGCGTGAGCGCCAGCAGCCGGTCGCGCGCCTCGTCGGGCAGCTCCAGGGAGCGTATGAAACGATGCAGGTCCCCGGCCGTGATCTCGCCCTTGCCGCGGGTGAGCTCCTTGAGCTTTTCGTAGGGCTGGGGCACGCCGTAGCGG
Organism: Gammaproteobacteria bacterium; assembly: GCA_041641695.1. GTDB lineage: Bacteria > Pseudomonadota > Gammaproteobacteria > Arenicellales > JAANXG01 > JAANXG01. The sequence continues at coordinate 1,175 of JBEPXV010000219.1, forward strand.
CGCATTACGGTCTGGATGGCTTCGGCGAGCACCGCCCAATTGCCCTCGAGATCCGCCTCGATCCGACCCCGGTCGGCCTCGAGCTTGCCGAGTCCCTTGAGGGTCGACTGGTAGGCGAGGAGGGAATAGCCGAAGGCCACGCCGATGTTGCGCAGGACCGTCGAGTCGCTGAGATCGCGCTGCCAGCGGCTGACCGGCAGCTTGTCCGCGAGGTGGGAGAACAGGGCGTTGGCCAGGCCGAGATTGCCCTCGGCGTTCTCGAAGTCGATGGGGTTGACCTTGTGCGGCATGGTGGACGACCCCACTTCGCCCGCCACGCTGCGTTGCCGGAAGTAGCCGATGGATATATAGCTCCAGACATCGCGGTTGAAATCCAGCAGGATGGTATTGAACCGCGACATGGCGTGAAACAGCTGGGCCATGTAATCATGGGGCTCGATCTGCGTGGTGTGGGGATTCCACCGCAGACCCAGGCCCTCGACGAAGGATCGCGACAACGCCAGCCAGTCCACATCGGGATACGCCGCCAGGTGGGCGTTGAAATTGCCGGTGGCGCCGTTGAGCTTGCCCACCATGTCGAGCTTGCCGATGCAGGAGATCTGTCCCGCCAGACGCTGCTCGACGTTGTAAAGCTCCTTGCCCAGGGTGGTTGGCGACGCGGGCTGCCCGTGGGTCCGGGCCAGCATGCTGACGCTCCGGTTGGCGTCGGCAAGGTCGCCGAGCCGCTGCCGCACCTCCTGCATGGCGGGGGTCAGCAGCTCCTCGAGCGCGTCCTTGAGCATCAGGGCGTAAGCCAGGTTGTTGATGTCCTCGGAGGTGCAGGCGAAGTGGATGAATTCCAGCACCGGCTCGACTTCATCGATCGCCGCGCAGCGTTCCTTGAGGTAATACTCCACTGCCTTGACGTCATGGTTCGTTACCGCTTCGGTCTCCTTGATGGCCCTGGCGTCGGCCAGGCTGAAACCGGTGTACAATTCACGCAACGCATCGACCGTCGCTGGCGAGAACGCAGGGACCTCCTCGATGTCCGGATACCGGGAAAGGCTGATCAACCATTCGATCTCCACCCGGGTCCGGTACTGGATCAGGCCGTATTCACTGAAACGCGGCCTCAGGCCGGCCAGCTTGCCGGCATAGCGTCCGTCCAGGGGGCTGACCGCCAGCAGCGGGTCGATCGCGGAATTGTCACTCATAAACGGGTGGAAGGGCCGGTCGGTATGACGGCGGGAATCTTAACACAGCGGGGCTGGCCCGGAACGGCGACCCTGCGCGCGCGGCGCCCCGTGTCGGATTGCCCGATGGTCGCTCCGTCCCGTTTCACCGGGTATCACAGAACGTGTTCTGCCGCCGTGGAGCAACATGCGAGCTGACCTGAAAACCCTGCGCGCCGGCACCCTGGAGGTGCTGCGCAACGGCGGCGGATCGCGCCCGGACGTGCTGCGCGTCGGGTACGGCGACGGCGAAGCGATATTGAAGGACCAGGGCGGCTGCGATGCCGCGTTCGCCCGCCTGCTCGGGCCGCTGCTCGCCTGGCGGGAAGCGAGGTCCTTGCGGCGGCTGCAGGAGGTGCCCGGCGTGCCCGCGCTGCTCGCCCGCCCCGACAGCCGCTCTGTGTTGATGGAGTACATACCGGCCGCGCCCCTCACCAAGGCTTCGCACCCGGACTGGCCCGCGTTCTTCGCCGCCCTTGAGCAGCTTCTGGAGGCCATGCACAGCCGGGGGGTCGCGCACTGCGACGTGCGCAGCCCCGACAACACCCTGGTCAGCAACACCGGCGATCCGGTTCTGGTGGATTTCGTCGCCAGCGTGCACGACGCCGGAATCTGGAATCCCCTCGGCAGGTGGCTGTTCCGGCTGTTCTGCGGCGTCGACCGCAAGGCGGTGATCAAGCTGAAGTCGATCGTGGCGCCCGAGCTCGTCGCCGAGCACGAGCGACACCTTCTGGAGCACCGCGCACCGCTGCATCGCGCCGTGCGGCGGTTCGGCATCGTGATCCGCGACGCGACGCGAAAGCTATTCACCCGATCGGTGTGACCGAAAAACAAAAAGGGGATGGCGACCATTGCGGTGGTTGCGGACATGGAAAACGTCAAAAGAACGTCCCTTCTCCCACCGGGAGAAGGACAGGATGAGGGGTCAAGGGAACCAAGGCGATACCGCGGCTCGTTCCCCTCACCCTAACCCTCTCCCGGTGGGAGAGGGAATTTGGGACACCAGTGAGAACGGCGGGATTTTCTGAAAATCCCTCCGTCCCCTTTTTCGCTTTTTTCGCTTACGCCGCCGAGGTCAACGGCGCGGCCAGCGCCTCGCAGTCCCGGATGACGCCGCCGCCGAGGCACTTCTCGCCGTCGTAGAAGACCACCGACTGGCCGGGCGTCACCGCCCGTTGGGGCGTCTCGAAACGCACCCGGCAGGTGTCGTGGTCCAGCGACTCGATCAGGCAGGCCTGGTCGGGCTGCCGGTAGCGGGTCTTGGCGGTGCAGCGAAACGGCGCGGCCGGCGGCGTCGCGGCCACCCAGGACAGCTCGCCGGCCGTGAGCCAGCGGCTGAACAGCGCCGGATGGTCGTGGCCCTGCGCCACGTACAGGACATTGCTCGCCTGGTCCTTGCGGGCGACATACCGTGGCTCGCCGGCGCCGCCGATGCCGAGGCCCTGGCGCTGGCCCAGGGTGTAGTACATCAGCCCGTCGTGGCGGCCGAGTATGCGGCCGCTGGTGTCCCGGATCTCCCCGGGATCGGGGGCGAGGTAACTGCTCAAGAAGTCCCGGAACCGGCGCTCGCCGATAAAGCATATCCCGGTGCTGTCCTTCTTCCCGGAAGTCGCGAGCCCGGCACGCCGGGCCGCATCGCGCACCCGGGTCTTCTCCATTTGCGCGAGGGGAAACAGGGTTCGATCGAGCTGGTGCTGGCCCAGGGTGTAGAGGAAATAGCTCTGGTCCTTGCCGCGGTCGCGGCCGCGCAGCAGCGTGTAGCCGTCCCCGTCCTGGTTAATGCCCGCGTAGTGCCCGGTGGCGATGGCATCGGCGTTCAGCGCGGCGGCATGCTCGAGGAACTCCTTGAACTTGATCTCCCGGTTGCAGAGCACGTCCGGGTTCGGCGTGAGACCGGCTTCGTATTCCTCCAGGAACCGGGTAAATACCCGCTCCCAGTACTCGTAGGAGAAATTGATGGTGTGCAGGGGAATGCCCAGCCTGTCGGCCACCGCCCGGGCGTCCTCCAGGTCCGCCAGGGCCGCGCAGTAGCCGTCGCGGTCGTCCTCCTCCCAGTTCTTCATGAACAGCCCGTGCACGTCGTGCCCCGCCTCCAGCAGGCGCAGCG
>JBEPXV010000220.1:0-4468 GCA_041641695.1 Gammaproteobacteria bacterium
CCGGTTATCATGAACTGGGCTTGCGGAAACTTTTCCCCGAGCAGGCCCATGAATGGAATCGTCCCGCCTTCGCCCATGTACATGCAGCCGGCACCGAATGCTTCCCGGGACGCGCGCTCCAGCGACCGTTCCAGCCACGGCGCGGTGGGCGGCGCGTTCCAGCCGCTGGCGGCGTTGGCGATGTCAAAGCGCACCCGCGCATTGTATGGCGGGTCCGCTTCCAGCAGCTCCTTGATCCCGCGGACGGCCCGGCCGGCATCGAGTGTCGGCGGCAGGCGCAGGGAGAGCTTCAGCTCGGTGCCCGGCCGCAGCACGTTGCCGGCGTCGGCGATGGCCGGCAGGCCGCCGGCCCCGGTCACTGACAGCGTCGCCCGCCAGTTGCGGTTGAGCAGGCGCTCGAGGGCCGAATCCGCCGTGGGCCCGGCACCATCCACGAAGGGAAACGCCGTGTGGACCTCGTCCCCCAGGGCCTGCGCCACCTCCTGAAGCTGTCCGCGGCGCTCCGCGGGTATGTCCACCCCGAGCGACTCCGGCAGGAGGCGCCCGGTCTGCTCGTCCTCCAAGCGGCTCAACAATTGCCGCGCGATCCGGAAGCTGGACGGCACGACGCCGCTGGCCGCGCCGGAGTGGACGCCCTCCGACAGGATCTCGACACTCAGGGTCCCCGAGGCCATGCCCCGCAGCGACGTGGTGACCCAGAGCTGCTCGTAGTTGCCCGCACCCGAATCCAGGCACACCACCAGGCCGGGCGTACCGATGCGGTCGCGCAGGTGGTCGATGTAGTGGGGCAGGTCGTAGCTGCCGGACTCCTCGCAGGCCTCGATGATCACTACGCAGCGCGCGTGGGGAAGATTCTGGTCGCGCACCGCCATGATCGCCGCCAGCGACGCGTAGGCGGCATAACCGTCGTCGGCGCCGCCCCGGCCGTACAGCCGGCCCTCGCGGTACACCGGCTGCCAGGGCCCGAGATCCGGCGCCCAGCCTGTCATTTCCGGCTGCTTGTCGAGATGGCCGTACAGGAGGATGGTGTCGTCGGACTCGCCCGGAATCTCGATGAAGATCAGCGGCGTTCGCCCTTCGAGTCGCACGACCTCCACCGCCATGCCGTCGATGGGCTGGCGCCGGCACCAGGATTCCACCTGCCGCACGGCATCGTCCACATAGCCGTGCGCGGCCCAGTCCGGGTCGAAATGCGGCGACTTGGCGGGAATGCGGATGTACTCGGTCAGCTCATCGAGAATCTCGTCCTGCCAGAGCCCGTCGATCAGCTTTTGCGCGCGGTCAACCTGCATGGGTTCTCCCGGGTATTGAGATTGGGAGAGGAAGTGTAACGCGCCCGGTTGCCGATTGTGATCCTGGTGTGCCCCGCTAAGCCGCGTCCTTCCTGGCTTTCCTGGCGGCCTTCTTCTCCTTGGGTGTCAACAGGGGTTTCTTCCTGGCCTCCTTGTTGCTTCTCTGCTCTTTGTTGCTCACGGTATACGCTCCTGGCTGTCATGGACAGCCTTCATCCCGGCCGGGTCCGGTCGGGTGGATTCAGCATGACGCAAACCGGTCCGGCGCACAAGTGAGCCGGGTAGCCGCGGCGCTTGGCCGCGGCGGCGGTTCATGATTTACTGAAACGATGTCCATCGACACCTTCCACCCCGTGGTTCGGCGCTGGTTCACGGACGCGTTCGGCGCGGCCACCGACTGCCAGCAGCAGGCCTGGCCGGCCATCCAGTCCGGCCAGCACACCCTGATCGCCGCCCCCACCGGCTCCGGCAAGACCTTCGCGGCGTTCCTGTGCGCCATCGACCGGCTGTTGGTGGAGGGGCTGCAGCGCGGCGGGCTGGATGACGCGATCGAGGTCCTGTATGTGTCGCCGCTCAAGTCCCTGTCCAACGACATTCACCGAAACCTGCAGCTGCCGCTGGAAGGCATCAGGGAAGGGCTGGCCCGCGACGGCCTGCCGGACATCGAGATCCGGGCCCAGGTCCGCACCGGTGACACGCCGGCCGGGGAACGGGCGCGCATGCGCAGGCAGCCGCCCCATATCCTGGTGACGACGCCGGAGTCGCTGTTCATACTCCTGACCTCGGAATCGGGGCGCGCGGCGCTGGGCACCGTGCGCACGGTGATCGTCGACGAGATCCATGCCCTCGCCGGCAACAAGCGCGGCGCGCACCTGGCCCTGTCGCTGGAGCGGCTCATGGCCCTGACCGGCGCGCCGCCGGTACGCATCGGCCTGTCGGCGACCCAGCGCCCGGTGGCGCTGATCGCGAACTACCTGCTCGGCAACGACAGCGAGCCGCGGCGCATCGTGGACATGGGCCACGTCAAGCAACGGGATATCGCTCTCGAGTTGACGTCCTCGCCGCTGCAGGCGGTGATGGCGGCGGAGCAATGGGCCGAGATCTACGACCGGCTTGCCGGGCTCGTCGACGAGCAGCGTACGACCCTGATCTTCGTGAATACGCGGCGCCTGGCCGAGCGCGCCGCGCGGCACCTGGCGGAGCGCCTGGGGGAGGAGGCGGTAACCTCGCATCACGGCAGCCTTGCCCGGGAGCACCGCCTGGATGCCGAGCAGCGCCTCAAGACCGGCAAGCTGCGGGTGCTGGTGGCCACCGCGTCCCTGGAGCTCGGCATCGACATCGGCGACGTGGACCTGGTGTGCCAGCTCGGCTCGCCGCGGCTGATCTCGACCTTCCTGCAGCGCGTCGGCCGTTCCGGCCATGCCGTGGGCGGCACCCCCAGGGGCCGGCTGTTCCCGACCACCCGGGACGAGCTGGTGGAATGCGTCGCGCTGCTGGACAGCGTCCGGCGCCACGAGCTCGAGGCGCTGCGCATCGTCGACGGCGCCGTGGACGTGCTGGCCCAGCAGATCGTGGCGGAGACCGCCTCGCGGGAATGGTCGGACCGCGAGCTCCTCGGCCTGTTCCGGCGCGCCTGGCCTTACCGCGAGCTGTCCCGGGAGCGCTTCGACGCGGTGGTGGACATGCTCGCCAATGGCTTCTCGACCCGGCGGGGCAGGCGCGGCGCGCTGGTCTACCACGATGCCGTGAACGGCCAGCTGCGCGGCCGCAAGAGTGCCCGGCTGACTTCGCTCACCAACGGCGGCACGATCCCGGACCAGTTCGACTACGACGTGGTCCTGGAGCCGGAGGACCAGGTCATCGGCACCCTCAACGAGGATTTCGCCTTCGAGAGCCTGCCCGGCGACATCTTTCAGCTCGGCAATACCTCCTACCGGATTCAGAAAGTCGAGCGCAGCACGGTCCGCGTGACGGACGCCAACGGGGTGCCGCCCAATATCCCGTTCTGGTTCGGCGAGGCGCCCGGCCGCAGCGACGAGCTGTCCGCCTCGGTGTCGCGGCTGCGGGAGGAGTTCGAGCGGCGCTGGACGGGCGAGCGCGAGTCCGTCGCCGCGTGGCTGGCGGACCTCGAGCTCGACGAGTCCGCGGTCGAACAGTTGATCGACTACCTGGGCACGTCGCTGCTGGCGCTCAAGGTGCTGCCGACGCACAAGCAGATCGTCTTCGAGCGATTTTTCGACGAGTCGGGCGACACCCACCTGGTCATCCATTCACCGTTCGGCTCGCGCATCAACCGCGCGTGGGGACTGGCGCTGCGCAAGCGCTTCTGCCGGCGCTTCAACTTCGAGCTGCAGGCGGCGGCCCTGGAGGACAGCATCGTGCTGTCACTGAGCGCCACCCACAGCTTCCCCCTTGAAGAAGTCCGCAACTATCTCAAGTCGGACAACGTCGTCGAGGTCCTGACCCAGGCGCTGCTGGATGCGCCGATCTTCGGCACCCGCTGGCGCTGGAACGCCACCACCGCCCTGGCGGTGCGGCGCAACCGCAACGGCAAGCGCGTGGCGCCGCAGCTGCAGCGCATGGACGCCGAGGACCTCATCGCTGTGGTGTTCCCGGACCAGCTCGCCTGCCAGGAAAACCTGGCCGGCGAGCGCGAAGTGCCGGACCATCCCCTGGTGCAGCAGACCGTGTCGGACTGCCTGTACGAGGCCATGGACGTGGACGGGCTGCAGCGGGTGCTGCGGGACATCGAGGCGGACCGCATCGCGATCGCCACCCGCGATCTCGCCCTGCCGTCGCCGCTGGCCCAGGAAATCCTCACCGCGCGGCCGTATGCGTTTCTCGATGACGCGCCCGCCGAGGAGCGGCGTACCAGCGCCGTGCAGTCGCGCGGGGTGCTGGATCCGGAGACGGCGCAGAACCTCGGCCGGCTGGATGCCGAGGCGATTCAGAGGGTGCGCGACGAGGCCTGGCCCGTCGCCGAGACCCTGGATGAGATGCACGAAGCCCTGGTGCTGCTGGGCGGCATGATTGACGAGGAGATCGCCGTCGGCCGCTGGCAGCGACTGGCGGACGGCCTGAGAGACGAGGGCCGCGCGGTGGTGCTCCGGATCGACGGGCAAACCCGTTGGACCGCGGCGGAGCGGCTGCCCCAATGGCGGCTCGTGCATCCGGGC
>JBEPXV010000221.1:0-4465 GCA_041641695.1 Gammaproteobacteria bacterium
ACGTGGACGACCGCGACGATGCGAGTCCGGCCGTTCAGCAGCCGGTAGAACTCGTCGAGGATCAGCTCGCCGTCCTCGTTGATGGGCGCCACTTTCAGCGCTGCCCCGGTCTGCTCGCACAGCAGCTGCCAGGGCACGATATTGGAGTGGTGCTCCATCTCCGTGATCAGTATCTCGTCGCCGGGCTGCAGCGCGGGGCGCCCATAGCTCTGGGCCACCAGGTTGACGGACTCCGTCGTGCCCCGCGTGAATACTATTTCCTTCACGCTCTCCGCGTTCATGAACGCGCGGATTTTATCCCGGGCGCCCTCGAAGGCGGTTGTGGCGCGTTCACTCAGCTCGTGGACCCCGCGGTGCACGTTGGCGTTGTCGTGTGCATAGTAGCTCGATACCGCGTCGATCACGGACTGCGGCTTCTGCGTCGTCGCCCCGTTGTCGAGATAAACCAGTGGGTTGCCGTGCACCGACTGGTTCAGGGCCGGAAAATCCCGACGCACCCGCTCGATATCCAGCGGGGCGGCCTCCACCAGCGGCTCGGCCGTCTGTGGCCCCGTCATAGCATTTCCTCCAGGTCGTCGATGCTGAACATCTTGCTGGCAAGCTGGTGCTCAATGTAGCTTCGCAGTGCGGTCAGCTCGAACTTCTCAATGATTTCGTTGGCGAACGCGAACGTGAGAAGACTGCGGGCGGTCTGCTCATCCACGCCCCGGGTTTTCATGTAGTACAGCGCTTCGTCGCTGAACTGTCCGACGGTGGCGCCGTGGGAGCAGGCTACATCGTCGGCGTAGATCTCGAGCTGGGGCTTGGTGTCCACTTCCGCGTTGCCGGAAAGCAGCAGGTTCCGGTTCTGCTGGCGGGCATCCGAGCGCTGGGCGTCCGGATGCACCACCACCCGGCCGTGGAACACGGCGCGTGACCTGCCGTCCAGGACCCCCTTGTAGAATTCGTTGCTGCTGGTGTCCGGCTCAATGTGGTCCACCCTGGTGTGGTTGTCCACGTGCTGCCGGCCGTTCAGGACATAGACGCCGTTCAGCCCGCAGTGAGCATGCGCGCCCTCGAGCCGCACGCGGATGTCGGTGCGCGCGATCGCGCCGCCCAGGGCCACGTTGTGCGTAGTCACGCGGGACCCCGCCTGCTGCTGGATCAGCCAGCTGCCGACGTGGTAGCCCCTGGGGCTTTCCTGCTGCAGCTTGTAGTGCTCGACCTGCGCATCGGTCGCGGCGAACACCTCGGTAATGGCGTTGGTCAGGTATCGGTTATCCCGGACCGACAGGTAACGCTCGATCAGCGTGAGCCGGGATCCTGTGCCGGCGATTACCAGGTGGCGGGGTTGAGCGGCGATCTCTCCGGCCTCGCTGCGCTGAACGCAGCAAAGCTCGACGGGCTTGTCGATGATGCAGCCGTCGGGCACCCGGATGAACGCTCCGTCCTGCAGAAATGCCGAGTTCAGGGCCCGGAAGCCGTGCTCAGCGTCCACGGACAGCCGACCCAGCCAGGGCTGGACCTGGGACGGATCCTCGTCGAGGACTTCGGCCAGTCCCCGGATCTGCACGCCTTCCTCCAGGCCGTCGAGGCGCGAAAGGCCCGGCGCGTATACGCCGTCCACCAGCACGAGCCGGTGCGCGTCGAGGTCGGGGATGTCGAATGCCTCGATATCCGCCGCCGACAGGTCGCCGCCGGCCGCCGGGGTGAACGGCTTCTTGGTAATGGGCTTGATGTTGGTGTATTTCCAGTCCTCGTCGCGCAGCGTCGGCAGGCCGAGCTCCCGGAACCGACGCGCGTTGTCGCTGCGCAGGGCCTGTATCCAGTCCACGCCGGCGCCCGGCAGAGCCAGCCCGTCGCGTGCCGTCAGGAATTGTTCGAGCTGCTCGCCCATCACGCCGTCACTCCGGGGGCGATGTGGTCGCGGATCCAGCCGTAGCCTTCCTTCTCCAGCTCGTGCGCCAGGTTCTTGTCGCCGGACTTGACGATGCGGCCTTCCGCCAGAACGTGGACGCGGTCGGGGACGATGTAGTCGAGGAGCCGCTGATAATGGGTTACCACGATCATGGATCGATCGGCCCGGCGCAGGGAGTTGACGCCGTCGGCGACAATCTTCAGCGCGTCGATGTCGAGACCGGAATCGGTTTCGTCGAGTATCGCCAGCTTCGGCTCCAGCACGGCCATCTGGAATATCTCGTTGCGCTTCTTTTCACCGCCGGAGAAGCCTTCGTTCACGGCGCGCCGCAGGAATTCCTCCTTCATGTCGACGATCTTGAGCTTCTCCTTGACGAGCTTCAGGAACTCGCCGCCCGCGATCTCCTTTTCGCCGTTGTACTTGCGGCGCGCATTGACGGCCGCCTTGAGCAGGTAGATGTTGCTTACGCCGGGGATCTCCACCGGGTACTGGAACGCCAGGAACAGGCCCTTGCAGGCCCGCTCGTCCGTCGCCAGCTCCAGGAGGTTCTCGCCGAGATACTCCACCGAGCCCTCGGTGACCTCGAAGCTGTCGCGTCCGGCGAGGACGTTGGCAAGGGTGCTCTTGCCGGAGCCGTTGGGGCCCATGATGGCGTGCACCTCGCCGGCGCCGACCTCCAGGTCGATCCCCTTCAGGATCGGCGTGTCTTCGACACTGACGTGCAGGTTCTTGATCGATAGCATTTGTTGCACTCCGTAAAGTCTGTTCAATTCGGCAAATCCGGGATCGTCGGGCGCCGCTGTCAAGTTGAAACCCGCCTGCGGGCTTCGATTACCGTGCATCCGGTATTCATGCCGACATTCCTTCATGACTGCCGGGTGTAAAACCGCGATCCGCGGGTACCGATATGCAAATATCCAGCCGGTATCCGCGGGTCTCAGCCCACGGCGCCTTCGAGGCTGACTTCCAGCAGCTTCTGCGCCTCTACCGCAAACTCCATGGGCAGCTCCCGGAACACTTCCTTGCAGAACCCGTTGACGATCAGGGATACGGCGTCCTCCTCGCTCAGGCCGCGCTGCATGCAGTAGAACAGCTGGTCGTCGCTGATCTTGGAGGTGGTCGCCTCATGCTCGATCTGGGCGGTCGGGTTCTTCGACTCGATATACGGGAACGTGTGCGCCCCGCAGCGGTCGCCGATCAGCAGCGAGTCGCACTGAGAGTAGTTGCGCGCGTTGTCCGCCCCCTGGGTGAACTTGACGAGACCGCGGTAGGCGTTCTGGCCGTGCCCCGCCGAAATGCCCTTGGAGATGATCGTGCTGCGGGTGTTCTTCCCGACGTGAATCATCTTGGTGCCGGTATCGGCCTGCTGATAGTTGTTGGTCAGGGCCACGGAATAGAACTCGCCGGTGGAGTTGTCGCCTTCCAGCACCACGCTGGGATACTTCTGGGTGATGGCCGAGCCCGTCTCGATCTGGGTCCAGGAGATCTTGGAATTGGCGCCGCGGCAGGCACCCCGTTTGGTGACCAGGTTGTACACGCCGCCGCGCCCCTGCTCGTCGCCGGGATACCAGTTCTGCACCGTCGAGTACTTGATCTGGGCGTTTTCCTTCGCCACCAGCTCCACCACCGCGGCATGGAGCTGGTTCTCGTCGCGCATGGGCGCGGTGCATCCTTCCAGGTAGCTGACATAGCTGTCGTCGTCGGCGATGATCAGGGTGCGCTCGAATTGCCCCGTGTTCATCTCGTTGATGCGGAAATAGGTGGACAGCTCCATCGGGCAGCGCACGCCTTTCGGGATATAGACGAACGAGCCGTCACTGAACACCGCGGCGTTCAATGCGGCGAAGTAGTTGTCAGAGGCCGGGACGACGCTGCCGATGTGCTCGCGCACCAGATCGGGGTAGTCCTGCAGGGCGTCGGAGATGGCGCAGAAGATCACGCCGGCATCGGCCAGCTTTTCCCGGAAGGTGGTGGCCACCGACACGCTGTCGAACACCGCATCGACCGCCACGCCGGCAAGCGCTTTCTGCTCTTCCAGCGGGATGCCGAGCTTCTCGTAGGTCTCGAGCAGCTTCGGGTCCACCTCGTCCAGGCTCTTGGGCGGTTCGCCCCTGGGCGCCGAGAAGTAGCTGATCGACTGGTAGTCGATCTTCGGGAAGCGCAGATGCGCCCAGCGCGGCTCTTCCATCTGCTGCCAGCGACGGAACGCTTCGAGCCTCCACTCGGTCATGAATTCGGGCTCGTTCTTTTTCCTGGAGATGGCGCGCACGACATCTTCGTCGAGCCCGGGCGGGAAGGTGTCGGAATCTATTTCGGTATAGAAACCTTCCTTGTATTCCCGCTTGACGAGTTTTTCAATGTCCTGTTCTACGGCACTCATATTTAGGCTTGATTTCCGGCTTGCTGAATTTCGGCGACCGGAACACAGACGTCCCGGCCGGTTCGTGCATCCTGGCGCTCCGCCACCTGGCGGACCTTGGGCCATCCCACGACGTCGCGCAGCGAGATCCCCGCCAGGAATCCGTGCAGCTGATCGCTGAGGTCTTCCCACAGCTGGTGGGTCAGGCA
>JBEPXV010000222.1:0-4430 GCA_041641695.1 Gammaproteobacteria bacterium
TGCACCTGGGCACCAACGACGCTTTCAATCGCCAGAGCAACGAATCCACGGTGAAGGAGATGAAGGAAATCATCCGGATACTGCGTGAGGACAACCCGGAAGTCACCATACTGCTGGCCAGGGTGACCCCCGTGGACTACAGGCCGGGCAACGCGGAAGCCGTGGCGTCACTGAACGAGTCGATCCCGCAAGTGGCGGAGGCGATGCACACCGATCAGTCGCCGGTCATCCTGGTGGACCATTCCAGCGGCTTCGACCCCGGCGAGCACACCTACGACGGGGTTCACCCGAATGAAGCCGGCGAGAAGCTCATGGCGCGGCGCTGGTTCGAAGCCATCATGGCGGTAACGCAGGAGGAAATGTAGCTTGGGGTTCACGCCTGCTACGTTCAGTTATTCGGTCGCCTGCAACTGTTAAGCTACGCCTATGAGCGACACACCAACCGAAGAACAAAGGCTGCTTCTACGCCTCTTCGACAAATCGGTCCTGAAAAAGGCCAAGTACGCCGCGATCTCGAAGTACCTGCCGGATCCCGGCGGCCGGCGGTGCCTGGATATCGGTGCCGACAACGGCGTGATCAGCTACCTGCTGCGCCGGCGGGGCGGGGAGTGGACCAGCGCGGACCTCGACCAGGACGTGGTCGAGTCGATCCGCGCGATGGTGGGCGAGCGGGTCTACATGCTGGATGGCGGGACGACTCCGTTCGCGGACGACAGCTTCGACGTGGTGGTGATCATCGACGCTCTGGAGCATCTCCACGACGATGCCGGTTTCGTCTCGGAAATGGGCCGGATCCTGACCGACGACGGGCTGCTGATCGTCAACGTGCCCCATGACAAGCCCCGGTCTTTGATCCGGAAGGTCCGCCTGATGCTGGGTTTGACCGACGAGAAGCACGGCCACGTCCGGCCGGGCTACGACCCGGAAGCCCTGCGGCGGCTGCTGGCGCCGCGCTTCGAGGTCGTCGAGCAGCACACTTATTCCGGTTTCTTCGTCGAGCTGTTCGACGCCGCCATCAGCTTCTACTTCGACCGCGCCAAGAAGGGACACTCGTCCAGCAAGGGCAATGTGGTCACCGGTGACGACATCCGCAGGCGCGCCCGGCAGTTCAGGATGTTTTCGGTGATCTATCCAGTGGTGGCCTTCCTGCAGGTGCTGGACCGGGCGCTGTTCTTCACTTCCGGGCACAGTCTCATTGTGAAGGCCCGGGGAGCTGGAAAGATGCGGTCAGGTATTGCGCAGTGATAATTGATGACCGAAAGCGGGGCGGCATAGTATGGTCCGCCCGAAACATCGGACGGAGAGGAATCCATGACTGAGCGTTTCACGGGTGGCTGTCTGTGCGGCACCGTGGCCTTCGAGGTCTCCGGGCCGTTCTCAGCCTTTCATTGGTGCCATTGCTCGCGGTGCCGCAAGGAAACGGGATCGGCCCATGCCGCGAACCTGTTCACGCGCCCGGACGCGATTCACTGGCGGGCCGGGGAGGAGGCCGTCAGGCGCTTCGACCTGCCCGAGGCCGAACGATTCGCCAGGGCGTTCTGCACCCACTGCGGGTCGCCGGCGCCCTACATCAACCGCAGCGGCACGCATCTCGTCGTGCCGGCCGGGTGCCTGGATGTCGACCCCGACATGGTCCCCCAGGACAACATCCACTGGGGGTCCCGTGCGACGTGGTACGAAGCGGGAATCGCCGCTCCCCGATTCGACGACGAGCCGCCGGAATGACGGCGGCTGTGGGTCGGGTTCTATATCATATCAAGGCTGCCGGGATGCGGCCGGGCCGGTTTGATCGCCGGCGCTGTCTGACTTCTTCTGCATGTCGAAGATCAGAAAGGGGTTGACGGCGGCGCTGTTCAGGAATACCGATAGATAGAACGGCTGCGGTGTATCGTCCTCGTCCAGGCGAATCCTGCCTATGACCTGCTCTGCCTCGAGATGATCCGATTCATTCACGGCCAGGTCGGCGAGAGGGCCGAGGCGCGTGTACAACGTCATGCCGTGATCGATCCACGCGTAGATGCCTGACTCCTGCGTCAGGGTCGCGGCCACACGGCCGGCGCCCGGGGTCATGACGGGCATGTCCCGGTCGATCGTGAACGCGGTGTAGTCCGCGTAGGGGGGATGCGAGCCGTCCGACTGGGGTCGGATGCGGCCGAACGTGGGCCGGGCCGCCGCTTCAACCGGTGGCCGGAGCGGCAGTGCGGCATCCAGGGGCTCGCGCCACGCAAAGTCCGTCCTGTGCGCCGCCGGCGGCGGGCCCGGAAACGTCGCCGCGGGTCGTCCCGTGCCCCGTCCGGGATACACGGTGAACGCGCGGTCTTCCACGTTCTCGCCGTCGTCGTCTTCCGGCTCGTCCAGCCTGAGCTGGATGACGTAGGTGCCGGGAACCATGGTCAATGGCAGTCCCACGACGCCCTCCCAGCGGCCGGCGAACCGTATCACCATGATCCGTTTCTGGCCGAAGTAGGCTTCCGGGCGCGGCTGGTCCGCGGACAGCAGCGGGATCTGGACCAGCCCCCCCGGCACCGCGTCCAGGACAAACTGCGCGAAGGCGCCCGGCGCGACGATCATCAGCAGCGCCAAGCCGCCCAGCGCTCTTCCGAGGCGCCGGGCGAGTCCGCGACCACACACCCGTGTCTTGCCGGTGTCCCCGGACCGGTGTGCAGCGGCGCTCCGCATCACTGCCGCGCCCGCGGCGACTCGCCGTGGCTCACCCATAGCGGGCGGAATTCCCGAATCGGGCCGGTGCCCGGTTGGCGGCACGCTGCTGCTCAACGGCCTGTCAGTCATCCGGGTGCCTGGCGGTAACCCGGCAGCGCAGACTGCCGTCGGACAGGCGGACATCCAGCTCGGCCTCTTCCGGCGCCTGGTCGACGCGCTTGATGACGACGTGCGTGCTCGGCTCGGTGACCATGGCATAGCCGCGGGCCAGCACGGCGAGCGGATTGACGCTGTCCAGCCGCGCCGCCGCGCGTTCGAGGGTCTGCCGCCGGGTGGTGAGTGCCGCGGCCATGGCCTGGCGGATCCCGTAGTCGATCCGCTCCAGGCGATTGGCCCACACGGCGAGGCGCGGTGCCGGGCTGCTCTGCATCAGGCGCGCCGGCAGGGGCATGAAAGCCAGTCGCCTGGTCTGCAGCCGGGCGCGCATTCCCCCGGTCAGCGCATTGAACCTGGCCTGAAGACGCTCTGCGCGGGCGCGGAGCTGCTGGCGGGGATGCACGATCAGGCGGCTGAGCCAGTCTACGCGTTGTGCCGTCTGCTCCAGATGGCTGTTCATCTGTCTGACCAGTCGCTGCTCGGTCTGGGCCACCGCGCCGAGCCACTCGGCGGCGTCCGGGCTGGTCATCTCGGCGGCTGCCGTGGGAGTCGGCGCGCGCCGGTCGGCGACGAAATCGCAGATCGTAATATCCGTCTCGTGTCCGACGCCGGTCACCACGGGAATGTCGCAGGCGAATACCGCCCGCGCCACGCGCTCGTCGTTGAAGGCCTGCAGATCCTCCAGCGAGCCGCCGCCCCGGGCGAGTATCAGCAAGTCGCACCAACCCAGCCGCGAGGCGGTATCCAGAGCGTCGCAGATCTCGGTGGCGGCGTTGTCGCCCTGCACCGATACGGGATGGACGAGCAGGGGAATCGCCGGAAATCGCCGCCGGAAGGTTGCCAGGATGTCGCGGATGGCGGCGCCGGTCGGGGAGGTAATGATGCCGACCCGCTTGGGCAGAACCGGCAGAGCGCGCTTGTGCTCCTCGTCGAACAGACCCTCGGCCTGCAGCTTGCGCTTCAGCGCCTCGAAGGCCCGGCGCAGCGCGCCTTCGCCGGCGTCCTCGACTTCCTGCACCACCAATTGGACGTCGCCGCGCACCTCGTACATCGTGAGCCGGGCGCGCACCAGGACCTGGGCGCCGTCCACCAGGTCCGTCGCCACGTAGCGGCTGCGGCCGCGGAACAGGGCACAGCGGATCTGGCACTGGGCGTCCTTCAGGGAGAAGTAGACATGGCCGGAGCCCGGGCGCGACACGTTGGAGACCTCGCCCTCGACCCATACCTGGGCGTGCTCGGACTCTAGCAGGTCCTTGATGCGCCGGTTCAGGGTGGATACCGAGAACACGCGGCGCCGCGGCTGGTCCACCCGGCCCGCTGTGGGAAACTCACGCATGGCTGTCGGGGAGATCGTTGTGTGACTGCATGATTGAAATCCGTCGGGGCGTCAATGCACCCTGTTGGCGCGGCCGGCGCCCACCGGGACCATCGGCGGCCGGCCGCGCTGCACCCGGCCCGGCGGTCCCGGGATTGCCGGCGTCGTCGGTGAAAATTAACACGCCCGGTCATTTTCCGTATAATTCAGCGATGGAACATACTATAAATGAAGCACTGACATTCGATGACGTCCTGCTGGTCCCGGCGGCATCGGACATTCTCCCCCACGAAGTCTC
>JBEPXV010000223.1:0-4421 GCA_041641695.1 Gammaproteobacteria bacterium
AGGGCGGCCATGACGACGTAGGCGATGAAGTAGATCGCGATGGTCCGCGCGGGGTGCTCCAGGTAATACGCGTCGATCTCGCCCTGGCGGGCCTTGAGCGTCTCCATGTTGAGATACTGGCCCAGATCAAGCCAGAAGAACGCCGCCACCAGCACGACGATCACGCCCGCCACCAGAAGTTTTGTTTTATTCATTTCCTGGCACCCCTGGGCCGGATCCGTGGCGTGTCGATTCGTCTATCCCGATTGGATGCCGGCCGCAACCGAAAGGTTACAGACGAACGGCTGCCCGGCTCCCGCTCAGCGCGGCCCGGGCGTGCAGTCCGCGTATTGGAGCCATGGGGCCGGAATGATACGGCATGCGACTGGTTCACCGTCGCCCGGCCGGTCCTGATCGAGGCCGCCTGTCGGACCTGATCCCGGCCGCCGGCGTCAATGATCCAGCGCCTTTGAAACGATCTCGGCGACGTCGCGGGACAGCTCCGGTGAGCGCCGAATCCGCTGCAGCTGCTCATGCATCAGGCGGCGGCGCGTCGGCTCGTAGCGCCGCCAGAAGCTGAACGCCGACGCCAGGCGCGCCGCAATCTGCGGGTTCAGTCGATCAATGTCGATCACGTAGCCGGCGATCAGCTCGTAGCCCTTCCCGTCGCGGCGATGGAAATGCAGGGGGTTGCCCTGGGCGAAGGCGCCGATCAGAGCGCGCACCTTGTTGGGATTCCTGACATCGAAGGCCGGGTGCCCGGTCAGGGCGGTGACGCGCTCCACGGTATCCGCCGCCGGGGAGGCCGCCTGCACCGACAGCCACTTGTTGACGATCAGCGGCTCGGTTTGCCAGTCCTGGTAGAACCGGTCCAGCGCCCGGTCGCGCTCCTCACCGTCCGTGGCCGCCAACGCCTGGAGCGCCGCCAGCCGGTCGGTCATATTGTTTGCCGCGTCGAACTGGTCGCTGGCGCGCGCCCGGTGGCTCGCGGTGTCCAGCTCGACCAGGTACGACAGGCAGGCGTTTCGCAGCGCCCGGGCACCGATCTGGCCGCTTTCCGGGCGGTACTCGTCCTCCACCGCGGAGGCGTGATACTGGCCCAGGAACTCTTCCTCCAGATGGGACGCCAGGGCTTTTTTCAGGGCGCGCCGGGCCAATGCGATGGCCTCGGGATCGATGATCTCGAAGCACTCGGCGAGGTATCCCTCGCTGGGCAGGCGGAGCATCTCCGCCTGGAACTGGCGGTCGCTCTCGGCGGCGACCAGCACCCGCCGGAATGCCGAGACGAAGTGCGCGGGGATATCCGGCTCCCGCCGGGACTGGATATCGGCCACCAGCGACTTCAACACGGTGGTCGCCATCTGCTGGCCGGCGTCCCAGCGTACGAACGGGTCTGTATCGTGGGTCATCAGGAAGTACCAGTCCTCCGCGGGCCGCTCGATCTCGAGCTTGACCGGCGCCGAGAAGCCGCGCAGCAGCGACGGGACCGGCTTTTCGCGGACCTCGAAGGTGTACGACCGGCTGGCTTCCTGGAGCTCCAGCACCCCGGAGGCCGTCCCCTGCCCCCATACGGGCATGGGTGCGCCGGTAGAATCCAGCAGCGCCGTGTCCACGGGAATGTGAAACGGCTGCTTGTCATTCTGTCCCGGCGTCGACGGAGTGTGCTGGGACAGTGTCAGGGTGTAGCGGCCGGCGTCGGGCTCGTAGTCCTCCCGGACCGACACCACCGGGGTGCCGGCCTGGTCGTACCAGCGCCGGAACTGCGAGAGGTCGGCGCCGTTGGCGTCCTCCAGCGCCTTGACGAAATCGTCGGTGGTCACCGCCTGGCCGTCGTGGCGATCGAAGTACAGGTCGGTGCCGCGCCGGAATCCCCGCGGACCCAGCAGGTGGTAGAGCATGCGCACCACCTCGGCGCCCTTGTTGTACACGGTGACCGTGTAGAAATTGTTGATCTCCTGGTACGAGCCGGGCCGCACCGGGTGGGCCATGGGGCCGTTGTCCTCGCGGAACTGGAGCGTGCGCAGGATATTGACATCCTGGATCCGCTTGACCCCGGCCGACCCCATGTCGGCGCTGAACTGCTGGTCGCGGAACACGGTGAAGCCTTCCTTGAGGCTGAGCTGGAACCAGTCCCGGCAGGTGACCCGGTTGCCGGACCAGTTGTGGAAATACTCGTGGCCGATCACGCCCTCGATGTTCTCGTAGTCGGAGTCCGTGGCGGTCTGTGGCGCGGCCAGGACGAACTGGGAGTTGAAGATGTTCAGCCCCTTGTTCTCCATGGCGCCCATGTTGAAATCATCCACGGCCACGACGTGGTAGCGCTCGAGGTCGTACTCGCGCCCATACTGCTCTTCGTCCCAGCGCATGGCGTTCTTCAGGGCCTGCATGGCGTGGCCGCACTTGTCGATGTTGTGATGCTGGGCGTAGATGTACAGGTCCACCGCCCGCCCGCTCATGGTGGTGAATCGGTCCTCGATGCAGGCCAGGTCCCCGGCCACCAGGGCGAACAGGTACGAGGGCTTGGGGTGCGGGTCGTGCCAGGTGACGCGCCGCATACCGTCGTCCTGGGCCGCGCTTTCCACCAGGTTGCCGTTGGACAGCAACACCGGGAAGCGCGCCGGGTCCGCGATGATGGTGGTGGTGTAAGTCGCCAGGACGTCCGGCCGGTCCAGAAAATAGGTAATCCGCCGGAAGCCTTCGGCTTCGCACTGGGTGCAGAAGTTGCCGCTGGATATGTACAGCCCGGACAGCTCGGTGTTGCGGTCCGGATGCACCAGGGTCTCGATCTCCAGCTCGAACCCGTCGCCGGCCCCCGGGATCGTCAGGCCCGTGTCGGTGAGTGCGTAGTCGGCGGGTGCCAGGTCGCGGCCGTCCAGCGCCGCGCGGGTCAGCTCGAGGGCCTCGCCGTGGAGGCGCAGCGGCCGGTCGTGGGTGCCGTTGCGCCGGCACTCGAGGCGGGCTCGCACGCGTGTGGCTTCCGGGTCGAGCCGGAACTGCAGGTCGACGCTGTCGATGAAAAAATCCGACGGTCGGTAGTCCTGCAGGCGGACGGTAACGGGTTGCTTTTCGGCGCTGGTATCCATGGGCTGTCAGTCCGGTAGGGAGGGCCCGCCCCGGCGGGCCCCGGAAACAGTGGTATTGGGGCACTGCATCATACGATGTAGAGCAGCAGGATGACGAACGCGGCCACGATGGCCAGCGGAACGAGGGCCGCCATCCAGTCCTTGCTCTCGGCCTCCTGGCTCCGCTTGAAGGCCTGTTTCAGCCCGGGCCGGAACCAGAACAGTAGTAGAATGACCAGGGCGCCCAGGATCAGCAGCTCCCAGGTCGCGAAAGGGGTGCTCATGAAGCCTCCTGCGTCGAATTGCGCGGCATGGTGTTTTAAAGTATCAGGAACGTGGAACCAAAACCACCGAGGCCATAGACATCAACCTGACACGAAAGATCGCCGATCTGCAGCAGGAGCACCGGGATCTCGATGCCGCCATCAGCCGGCTCGAGGAATCGGTGTACGTGGATCAGCTTCAGCTGAGGCGGCTGAAAAAAAAGCGGCTGGAGCTCAAGGACGCCATCGCGCGCCTGCGCAGCTCGCAGCTTCCCGACGAGCCCGCCTGAGCGGCGGCAACGGTACCGCTGCCCGGCGGCAAGCCGCGCGCACGCGGCCTGCCGACGGACACGCGCGGCGAATCAGTAGCGGTAGTAGTCGGGCTTGAACGGTCCTTCCACCGGCACGCCGATGTAGTCCGCCTGCTCGGCGGTCAGCGCGGTGAGCTGCGCGTTGATCTTCTTCAGGTGCAGCCGGGCAACCTGCTCGTCCAGGTGCTTGGGCAGCGTGTACACGTCCTTGGCGTACTGATCGCCCTTCTTCCACAGCTCGATCTGCGCCAGGACCTGGTTGGTGAACGAATTGGACATCACGAAGCTCGGGTGACCCGTGGCGCAGCCGAGATTCACCAGCCGGCCACGCGCCAGCATGATGATCCGGCGGCCGTCCGGAAGGAGAATATGGTCCACCTGTGGCTTGATCTCCTCCCACTCGTAGTTCTCTTCCATTGCCGCCACGTCGATCTCGTTGTCGAAGTGGCCGATGTTGCACACGATCGCCTGATTTTTCATCTGCTTCATGTGCTCTTCCGTGATGACGTGATAGTTGCCGGTGGCGGTCACGAAGATGTCCGCGACGCTCGCCGCTTCATCCATGGACACCACGCGGTAGCCCTCCATCGCCGCCTGCAGGGCGCAGATGGGGTCGATCTCCGTGACCCAGACACTGGCGCCCAGGCCCTTCAGGGACTGCGCGCAGCCCTTGCCGACGTCGCCGTAGCCCAGGACCACGGCGATCTTGCCGGCGATCATGACGTCGGTGGCGCGCTTGATGCCGTCCACCAGCGACTCGCGGCAGCCGTACAGGTTGTCGAACTTGGACTTGGTGACCGAGTCGT
>JBEPXV010000224.1:0-4413 GCA_041641695.1 Gammaproteobacteria bacterium
TGCTCCCGCCGGACCACGCCTGCGGCAGGGGCGGGGTGTCGGAACGGGTCCATCGCCGGCGCATTGCGGGAATCCGCACCGGGGCGGGCGGCGGCGCGGATTGCGCCGGGCCGCCGTCCAGGGCCGCTGCCGTTATTCGCCGTCACGGAAATGTAATAATATTGCTGTGAAATAGCGGTCATCCCAACACAGACAGCCTCAATTACGTTGCCACAATCGATCCTTATCGTCGAAGACGATCTCGCCATCCGGGAAATGGTGGCTTCCAGTCTGCGCAGCGCCGACTACGATGTCGAGGAGTGCGCCGATTCCGAGTCTGCGCTGACGAAAATCGGTGATCGCCTGCCGGACATGATTCTGCTGGACTGGATGCTGCCCGGCCAGAGCGGCATAGAATTCGCGCGCCGGCTGAAACGCGAGGATGCCACCAGTGAAGTGCCCATTATTATGCTCACCGCCAGGGGCGAGGAGCATGACAAGGTGCGCGGATTCGACTCGGGGGTGGACGACTACGTCAGCAAGCCGTTCTCCCCGCGCGAGCTGGTTGCCCGCATTCGCGCGGTTCTCAGACGCGTCAATGTCCACGGCGGGCAGCAGCCGGTTGACGTCGACGGCCTGCATCTCGACCCTGCGAGCCACCGCGTCACCGCGGACGGCAGGCAGTTGAAGCTGGGTCCCACCGAATTCAGACTGCTGCATTTCTTCATGTCCCACCCCGAGCGGGTCTTCGACCGGTCGCAGCTGCTGGACCGGGTCTGGGGACGCAATGTCTACATCGAGGAGAGAACGGTGGACGTGCACATCCGCCGCCTGCGCAAAGTATTGTCGGACTCCGGCTTCGACCGCTATATCCAGACGGTTCACGGCTCGGGATATCGATTCTCTCAGCAGCTTGACCCGTGAAGCCCGGGTGGCGCGACGAAATCTGGCGGGTCCTGGCGGTCATGGCGGTCTCCCTGGTCCCGGGACTGGCAATAGGCGCCCCGTTCCTGGTCATGGCAGTCGTTCTGGCGATCGTTCTGGCCTGGCATCTGCGCCAGGCGTACAAGCTCGAGCGGTGGCTGCGATCGGGCGATGCCGCGCCGCCGCCGACCGCCGGCCCCTGGCGCGGCACCTATGATGCGACGCGAGTGAAACTCGAGGAGCTGAGCGAACGTGAATCGCACCTGCGGGCGCAATTGGAACAGTATCGCAAGGTCGCGCGTGCCTTGCCGGATGCGGCGGTCGCGTTCAATCGCGAAGAACGAATCGAGCTGATCAATGACGCCGCGGGACATCTGCTCGGCCTGCGTGACCCGGATGATCTCGGCCGGCCGGTCAGGAACCTGGTCCGGGTGCCGCAGTTCGTGGACTACCTGGAGAGAGGGAGATTCGATACTCCCCTGGAGATCGCGTCTCCGGTAGACCCGGATATGACGCTGTCCATCTCGGTCGTACCCTACGGCGAGGGGGGCCAGCAATTGCTTCTGGCGCGGGACACGTCCAGGCTGAATCGTCTCGAGCGCATGCGTCAGGATTTCATCGCCAATGTATCCCACGAGATGAAGTCGCCGCTGACAGTGGTCAAGGGCTATGTGGAGAATCTCATGGACGACCCGGCTGCCGTGGAGACGTGGCAGGGGCCGCTGTCACAGATCGAGCAGCAGACGAACCGGTTGTGCTCGATTGTCGAGGACCTCATGGCGCTTTCGAATCTGGAGGCCGGCCCGGCGCCGAAGGCCCTGCAGCCCGTGGATATTGCCGCGCTTATTCGCTCGGCGATCTCCGAAGCGAAAGAGCTCGGCCGTAACACGCATCGATTCGAAAGCGACATTGACGACGGCCTGCTCATACTGGGTGCCTACAACGAGCTGTACAGCGCCGTCACGAATATCCTTTTCAATGCAGTCAGCTACACGGAAGAAGGCGGGACCATCAGCGTGGCCTGGGGCCGGCAGGTGGATGGCCGGCTGCGTTTCTCGGTGACAGATACGGGCATCGGCATCGCTTCGCAGCACGTACCCAGGCTGACCGAGCGATTCTATCGCGTGGACCAGGCGCGTTCGCGGGCGCTCGGCGGCACCGGTCTGGGCCTGGCGATCGTCAAGCATGTGCTGATCCGGCACAACGCCAGGCTGGAAGTGGACAGCGAGCCCGGCGAGGGATCGACCTTCGCGTTCGTATTCCCACCCGACCTGGCGCGTCGTCGCGGCAGCGGCGAAAGTGGGAGCGCCGCGGGCTAGCGAACTAGCCGGGCCAGAGCTGGTCGACGTATTGTTCGGCCAGGCGCTCCAGTCGCGCGGTGATCTCCGGGTCGTCGATGCTCGGTTGCCGGCTGAATTCCTCTTCCAGCCTGTCGAGCTCCCGGCGGGTCATCTCCGCGCATTGCCGCTCGGCGCGCTCGACCGCAGCACGGGTTCGCTGCTCGTTGCGTTCCTTGATGCGGTTGGCGTCTATGCGGGCCGCGCGCAGCTCGGATTCGAGCTTTTCGCGGGTCTCGTCGATGCGGGCGCGGGCCGCTGATTCGGCGGCGAGGACTTCCTGGAGCGGGTCTGCCATCGTGCTGGGGCTTCACGTGATTGGACTGTACATGGAAATTATACGCTCGCGCCTTGCGGACGCCATCGCTGCTCGGACCCCTGGGTTGATGTATGTCAATTTCCCGGTGCCGGCGCCGTGCGATGCTTCTGAATCCGCTCGGTGGGCCGCTGCAGCCGCATCGGATTGCCGGGCAAAACCGGATGCCGGTGCTTGATCTACGCCAGAACCCTCAAATTCGCCGCCGTTCAGGCAAGGCTCCGCGCCAGGATCGGAATGCTGCCGGACGCGCACGCATGGCGCGGGCTGGCGCTCGACAGCCGGGCGGGTCTCCTGGACGGGCTGGACGGCATCGGCCTGGACTTCTGGCTGGAGGGCCTGTCGCCGAATGTGTCGCCGGACGGCCTCGAGCGTCATTTCCAGGGCCGTGTCCGTACCCTGATGGAAGGCGTTGCTGCCCGGCTTCCGGACGAATGGGATGCGTTCGGCGCGCATTTGACGCGGGCCCCGGACATCTTCTGGGTGGCGCCGATACTGGCCGGCGATGATCCGGGAACGCGGCTGGATGCGGACTCTGCGTTGCAGCGGGCGGCGCGCGCCGCCCCGGAGCAGCGCCGCGGCTTACTCGGCCAGGGCCCGTTCTCGATCTACCTGGAAGGCCCGGAGCCGCCGGAGAAGGTGTGGCGTGACCGCCTGATGGACAGCATTCCCCGCCTTTCCCGGGGCGAGGGCCGGCCGGTGGCGCGTCTGGTGCGGACCCTCGGGGCCACCCTCGACGCGAAGAGCGCGGATTTCGAGCAGCTCGCCGACTCCGCGGACCTGGCCGGATCGACGGCGCCGGTTCCCGGTCTCTGGCGCCACCACCGGTCCCTGGAGGACAGACTGTTCGTGCTGCTGGCCGGCGATCCCTTCCATCCCGCGCTGATCCTGATCCATGCCCTGCTCGAGCTGCTGGCGATGGAGAAGCTCAGGGCGCTGCTGTTGAGCCGTCTGCTCGGCTGGGCACCGCCGGCGGCGTTGACGGGCCGTTCATGATGCTGCGCGCGGAGCCCATGGCATGGGTGGATATCGTCCTGGACAAGCCCACGGCGCCGTCGATGTGCGAAGTCATCGCCGCCACCGAGGTATTCGAGCCCGACCGGGCCCGGGATCCGGAATTCGGCGACTGGAACGAGGTTTCTTCGGCCGGGGCGGTGGTGAGGGAGCTGCACGCCCGGATCCGCTCCTACGGCCCGTATCTCCCGGATCCCGACATGAACGATACGACGGCCGCGGAACGCGCGGCGCAGTTCCCGGCACTGGCCGGCGAGCTCGATGGTCGCGTGAACGCATGGCTGGAAGCCGCGAAACCGGAGATCGAGCGGCTGGCGGCGGTGGAGCAGGAGCGGGCCGCGCTGTACGACCTGCGGCAGGCGGTTTCGCTGCTGCCGTCGTCGATGGATCTGGAGCTGTGGCAGTCCGGGGAAACGGCGCGTCGTTCCTGTGCTCCGGTCATCATGTGCGGCCATCCTGGGGACGTCGCAGCGTTTCTCGACAGCGTGGGGGACGCCCGGCTGCAGGGACATTTTCCGCATGAGGCAGGCCTGGCGGTGGTGCGCGGCCTGGTGGGCCCCGGCGAGCTGGAGGGCATGTCCAGGCAGGGCCGGCAATATGGACTGCGCGTGCTCGATATTCCCACCTGGCTCAACGGCTCGCCCGGGGAATGCGTCGAGCAGATAAGCGGGCATATAGCGGAGCTCGACCGCGAGAGCGGCGAGATCCGCGACCATCTGACGCGCTTGTCAACGGATAATCGTATGGCCGGCGCCCGGTGGCTGATCGAGCGGCGGGACTGGCTCGAGAACGTCCTGGAACAGGCGCACCAGGGACGGAATTTCGTCCATCTCGGCGGCTGGA
>JBEPXV010000225.1:0-4394 GCA_041641695.1 Gammaproteobacteria bacterium
AATTCCGGCTTTTCGAGCTGGCATGGCGCGACTGGTTCGGGGGCCAACCGGAAGAGCGGCGCCTGGAGCGTTATTTCGCCGCGTACATGTTCGCCGACCGGGTCCCCTACTGGGTGCGCAGCTTTGCCCGGCGCATCCTGGAGCTGGACGCCCAGGGGCGGCTGGACCCCCGCGCCTTCGGCATCTGGCGGCGCCTGCCCAGCACCCGCATGCGGTTTCTCGTCAAGCTGTACTGCGCCGCATTGATCGTGATCTTCCTGGTGGTATCCGCCGCCGCCATGAATCTGGACGACAGAGTCCTGTCCTTCTACCGCGGCTGCTACTTCCCGCCCTGCTACACGGCGGAGTAGATCACATCAGCTCCATTACATCGACGAACAACACCCGGAAGAAGAACAACAGGGCGATGCAGCCGAACAGCAGACGCACCGTGTCGCTGTTGCCCTCCTCGTCCCGGTAGGTCAGGCCGTGATAGGCGATGGCGCCCGTTACGATCAGGAACACCAGGTTCATCAGAGTTTCGTTTTCCACAGCCCGGTCCCGCCTGTCTATTTCTTGTAGGTTCGCTGTTTCTCGTCGACCTCCGGGACGCGCAGCAGCCGCTCGTCCTCGGGCTTCGCCAGCTCCTGCTTCAGGTAAGCCAGGCGGTCCGCCACCGTCGGCGGCGGCTCCGGTTGATTGCGCAGAAAGCGAATCAGCCAGTGCGGGCCCTCGGCCACCTCTTCACTCAATTCGATGGCTTTTTCATAGTCCGCCACGGCCCGCTCATACTCGCCTATCCGGTCGTGCAGGATGCCGCGGTTGGCATAGGTCCCGCCGAAAAACGGCTGCAGCTCCACTGCCTGGTCGAACCAGCGCAGCGCCTCGTCGTATCTTTCCAATTGCATGAGAGCACGCGCCTTGGCGCGCACATAGTGTGGTGCGTCGGGCTTGGCCTCGAGCGCCTCGTCGTACTTCTCCAGGGCCCGTTGATATTCGCCGTCCTCGAAGAAGATCTCGCCCTCCTGGTACGCCGTGTTGCCGGGAATCCGCTCGACGAAATAAGTGTCCACGATGGTCCAGCCGATCCAGGCCACAACCAGGGCGACCGCCGTGTACTTGAGGAACCTGTAAAGACTGTCATCCATGCACGGGAAACCCGATACGCGCAACATTGAAGAAGAACGAAAACAGAAAACAGATGATGGCCGCGACAAACCGTGCCCTCTGCTTCTGGGCCGCCAGCTCGTCGGGATCCAGCTCGCCTTTCAGCTTGCGTTGTTGACGACGCACACTGAACACGTAGATCAGGTTGGTCACCGGAATCAACAACAGCGCGGTCAGCAGCAACACCCAGAACCAGAATATCACCACGGGGCTCATAATATTCCTATTGTATCAAAACCGTCGCGAACGACATGCCCGGTGCGACGCGACCATTCGCGATTTGCCGGTGCAAAAAAGAAGGGGGAGGGTTTCCCCTCCCCCTTCGCGTCCTGCCCTGGATCACTCAGGACAACCGCGGGATCAAAGTCTTCCCGCTTCTTCAGCGTGATCGCCGATGTCCTCGTACAGAGCCTGAACTTCGCGCTCCGGCACCGTGGACATCTCCATCTTGTAAGCCAGGAACCACATCATGAACACACCGATGGCCCAGAACAGCAGCTGCCAGGCCCAGATCGACGGCATGCCGAAGATCCAGGTGGTGGCGTCGTTCGGGTTGCCAAAGATGGTGTTGCCGATGACGGCGCCCGGGCCGATTCCGAAGAAGAACCACAGCAGGGTGAGGATCCAGGCCACCGGAACCAGACCCTTCTTCGAGTCAGGCAGCGTGGCATGCTCCCCGAGGAAGTTGTGGAACTTCATCTTGTGGTCCATATCCGACTGCTTCTGGGTTGCCGTGGAGATGATCACGGCCAGGCCCAGGTTGAAGATCATGCCCCAACCGGCGGAGTGGATGGTCCACGGCCAGCGTCCCCAGGGCATGAACTGCGAGCCGATGCTCTCCGTCAACGTCACCGCGATGATGCCCGCGGCAAGACCGACGGTCACGCCCTGCCTGGTCAGCCACGGAAAGTAGCACACCGACATCAGGGGCACCCACATCTGGAAGCCGTAGGCCACCGCCAGCCCGCCAAGGAGCACCAGCGCGTCGGTGGCCGTGGTCGCCACCACCAGGGCGGAGAGCACGATCACCAGCACCCCGACACGGCCCCAGAACTTCTGCTGGCCATGGCTGGCGTTCGGCAGGATGTAGTGCTTGAGCAGGTCGCGGGTCAGCATTCCGCCCGCCGTCGACATGTAGGCGGCGCCGGTGGACTGCATGGCCGCCAGCGCGCATACCGAGAGCAGGCCGACCAGCCAGGGCGCGGTCCCGCCCATCAGCCAGATCAGCTGCGGCACCAGGTTCCCCTGGGCGCCGGGAGATTTCATCAAGTCGGTGTGCCCCAACGCCTGCAGGCCTTCCTGCATCACCGGGTTCACGACGATCTCGGGATAGGCGTTCATGAACGCCTCGTTGGCGCCGAGCATATGGGCGCCCATGCCCTGGAATGCAGTGAACACGAACAGAATGATGCCGATACCGAAGCTGGACGCCCACACCTGCTGCGGGGCGAACGGCCGCGGGTCGGTGTTGGAGAACGCCCACATGGTGAACGCCGGCGAGGAGTGGATGCCCATCAACGCGAACATGTAGGTCAGCACCATGATGCCGGTCCACGCGCCGCCCGCGGCGGACGGGCCGTTCGACACGAACTGTATGACCCCGGGTATGGCAATGTAGTGACTATAGCCGTCCGGTGTCCGCTTTTCGTCGAACTGCGCCAGCGCGGCTATACCCTCGTTCAATGCGCCTAGACCCCCGACGAAGGAGATGGCGATGATGCCGAGGGCGATAATCCCCGCGGCCAGCAGAATACACTGCAGCGTATCCACGTAAGCCACCGCCCGCAGGCCGCCGGACGCCACGTAGATGAACACCACCGCCGACAGCAGCCACATGCCGACTTCAACCGACAGCAGGCCGTCAGTCAGCACGTTGAACAGAAAGCCGGAGGCGCGCAGCTGCAGGCCCAGGTATGGTATGGAAAAACACAAGGCCACCAGCACCGTCAGCAGGCGGATGGTATCGCCGCGGAAGTAATGCGCCAGCATTTCGCCGGGGGTCACGAAGCCGAAGCGTTTGCCCAGCATCCACTGGCGCTTGAGGAACATGACTCCGGTGAACGGAATGGTGATGGCATAAAACGATGCATAGGCATACTGGAACCCGTCGCGGTACAACAGGCCCGGGTGGCCCATGAACGTCCAGCCCGAGAACGACGTCGCGGTTGCCGCGAGCACGAATACCCAAATCGAGAGCCTGCGCCCCGCGATAAAGTAGTCGCTCGCTGTCTTCGCCGTCATGGCACCCCTGATACCCCAGAAGATACAGTAGGCCCAGTACAGAATGACGAAGATGAACAACCAGACCATTTTTGGATCCATGATTAATCTCCCCCTTCAGGTTGCGTAACAGTCAGGTTGATTGACGATCGGCCGGCGGATTCGACAACCCATGCCCGCCGCACCGGAATGCGGGTGGCCGGCGCATGGTCACAGGAGCAGCGACTCCTGGTTCCACCGGCCGGTCCCGGGACCTCCGTCCCGACCTGGCGAAAACATTCTCTCGACAGGCCCCTTCGTGGTCTCAATCGAAACCCAGAAACCGTAGATAGAGAAGCAAGCCTCGTGCCAGCCTGGAGTTGCGCCGGTACGTCATAAAATCCAAAGAGTTACGGAACGCGCCGGCGGATGTGTGCGGGGAGTCGTGTTACGGAAAGAAACGCCCGGGTGGTTCCGTAACATGCTGCGATGCAGCAGCGAACTTATCGCGAGTCGGCGGTCTCCGCGCCTTTGCGGCGCGGGATACCGAGCTTCTGGCGTCGCTCCCACAGCGTCTTGCGACTGATTCCCAGACGCCGTGCGAGCTCGGTTTCCGTCAATTTGTGCTCGTGCTGGCGGACGAAATTGCAGAAGTAGTCATCCAGCGAGTCGTTCATATCCGCCGCGGCTCCGGCGTCGGCGTCGATCCGGACCGCCAGCAGGTCCGGCGTGATGACGGCATCGTCGCACAGGATCACCGCGCGCTCCACGGCGTTCTCCAGCTCCCGGACATTGCCCGGCCAGTGGTAGCTGCGCATCAGTGCAAGGGTCTGCTCGTCGAACCGGAGCAGCGGCTTGTTGAGACGCTCGCAGCAGCGGTTGAGCAGAAAGTCGGCGAGCTTCTCGATGTCGTCGCCCCGATCGCGCAGCGGCGGCAGCTGAATCTCCATCACCCGGAGCCTGAAATAGACGTCCTCGCGGAACGCCTCGGACCGGGTCAGCTCCACCAGGTCCTGGTTGGTGGCCGCCACGACCCGCACGTTGATCCG
>JBEPXV010000226.1:0-4392 GCA_041641695.1 Gammaproteobacteria bacterium
CATCGGGTCGGCGCGGGTCCGGCCCCGGTTCACGGCGGCCGCCGGCTTGCCCGCCTGCATCGCCATCCGGCAGAAGCGGAAGCCCGAGTACACCATCAACGAGGAGCCGACGACCAGGACGCCCCCGCAATCCCCGAGGGCGCGGACGGCCCGGTTAACCCGGGCGGCGGGCACATTCTCGCCGAAGAACACCACGGACGGCTTCAGCGGTCCGCCGCAGTGGTCGCAGCCCGCCACCGTGAAGTCCTCGAACGCGCTTTCCAGGCGCGCGTCGCCGTCCGGCGCCGGGCTCGCCGGCGCGGGCCTGTAATCCGGATTCAGGCGCAATAGCCGGTGCTGAATGCCGGCCCGCGAGTAGCGCGCGTCGCACAGGAGGCACTCGACGCCGTCCAGCCGCCCGTGCAGATCGATGACCGCCGCGCTGCCGGCCTTCTGATGCAGGGCGTCGACGTTCTGGGTGCAGACCGTGCCCACCAGGCCGGCGCGTTCCAGGGCCGCCAGCGCCCGGTGGGCGGCGTTCGGCCGCGAGCGCTCTACCCGCGGCCAGCCGGACAGGCTGCGCGCCCAGTAGCGGCGCCGGGCATGCGCCGAGCCCACGAAATCCGCGAGCTGGACCGGCTTGCTGTGCTTCCAGTCGCCGTTATCGTCCCGGTAGTCCGGAATCCCCGAACCGGTGCTGATGCCGGCGCCGGTCAGCACGAACAGCGGCGCATGGGCTTCGATGAAGGCGGCGAGCCGGTCGGCCTGGGTCATGATCTCCGGTGCCGCGGCGCGCCGGGCGGGAATTGTCGTGGACATGGCGTCATTGTAACGGGCGGGCCCGGTTCCGCAATCAAGCCGCCCGCCGTGTCCGGAAGCGCTTCGTTCGGGGCCCCGGCGGGCCGGTACGCGACCTGTTCAGGGCAATGGTACAGAGACGTGTTCCAGGATCGTCATCGGTCCCGCGGCCCGCACGTGCTCGAGCTTCTCCGGGGTGCTGACGACCAGAGATCCGGCGTAGCCGAGGCTGTTGACGGAAATGCCGGCGCAGTGCTCCACGGAACGGGGCGTCATGAACAGCCAGCGGTCCGTCAGCAGCAGGTTGTACGGCGGCAGGCGCGAGCCCTCGTCCCGGGCCGGCTCGTGATTCAGGCCCAGCCCGGACAGGGCGTCCAGGTAGGCGATGAAGCAGTTGCGGCCGAAGGCCTCCGGCTCGTCCGTCCCGGCCTGCAGGGTTCTGAACGCGTGCTGGAAGCGCAGCCCGTTGACGGTGTTGATGCCGTCGGCGGCGCCGTCGAGCAGCACGCCGGTGGGAATGTTGCGGCGGCGGCCCAGGGGCAGGGGCACGAGCTGAAAATGCCGGTGGGGCTGGCTGGCACCCGCGGTGCGGCCGGCATTGTAGAACGCCAGCGCCCCGCCGCCGGCCAGGCCGGCGACCATGGCGGAGAAATCCGCGGCGGTCAGCGGCTCTTCCTGGTGGACGAACCCCCGGGTGATCACCAGCACGTGGTTGTCCAGGACGTTGAACTTGTTGAGCACCGCGACATGATGCGGCGGCAGGCAGCCGATCGTCAGCCCGGGGTCCGGCGGCAGGAAGGGATTGTCCCGTCGCGGTCCTTCGTACGTGGACGGCGCATTCTGCTTGCGCAGGAGATTGTCGGATACGCGGACGATGAACTCCACGCCGTGGTCCCGGATGAAGCTGGCGCGGGTGGAGACCGGCTGCAGCGCGCCGCTGCGCAGCGCCTCCCCGGCGCGGCGCCGGACGGTCTCCCAGAAGGCCGCGGGTTTCAGCTCGGGCGTCAGCGTTCCACGGGCTCCACGATCTGTGCGGGACTGTCGCCGAGGCGGTAGTTCGGCAGGCGGGTGCGCATCGCTTCCAGGGCCTGATCCCGGGTGCCGGGATCGTCGTACCAGCGATAGGCCTCCCAATCCTCGCCCAGGAGGTGAGGGGCCCGCATCGGGTTGTCCTCGGTGAGGGTGATTCGGATTCCGTATTTCTTCATCGCGTCGGACGGGAGCTTGAAAGACCGGGGATTCTAATACAAATGGCGCACGATATGCGGTACCGGCAGCCCGTATTCATGCGGCCCGATTCCTGCCGGGGCCGCGATAGTCGGAAACCGGCGGGCAGGTGCACACCACGTTGCGGTCACCGTAAATGTTATCGATGCGGTTCACCGGAGGCCAGTACTTGCTGCCCGCCGCCTGGCGGTCGAGTCGCAGCGCCTGCTCCGGCGTGTAGCCGTGCTCCCAGGGCTCGCTGACGTCCACCGCGGTGTGGGGCGCGTTCCTCAACGGGTTGTCCTCCGGGTCCAGCCGGCCCTGTTCCACGTCGCGGATCTCCTTGCGGATCTCGATCATTGCCTCGATGAAGCGGTCGAGCTCGGCCTTGGACTCGCTTTCGGTGGGCTCCACCATCAGCGTGCCCGATACCGGGAAGGACATGGTCGGGGCGTGGAAGCCGAAGTCCATCAGCCGCTTCGAGACGTCCTCCACCGAAATACCGGTCTGGTCCTTGAGGGGCCGCAGGTCCAGTATGCATTCGTGGGCGACCAGGTC
The DNA here is from genome assembly GCA_041641695.1 of Gammaproteobacteria bacterium. Taxonomy (GTDB): domain Bacteria; phylum Pseudomonadota; class Gammaproteobacteria; order Arenicellales; family JAANXG01; genus JAANXG01. The sequence goes on from JBEPXV010000226.1 coordinate 2,542, forward strand.
GCCGGGCCCGGTGTACAGGACCGGATAATGGGGCGCGAGCCGGCGGGCCACGTAGTTGGCGTTGAGTATGGCGTTGCATGTGGCGTAGCGCAGGCCTTCCCGTCCCAGCAGGCGCAGGTACGCCCAGGTGATGGGAAGAATACCGGCGCTTCCCCAGGGCGCCGAGGCGACGGGTCCGACGACGGCTTCCCCCTTGAACATGAAGTGCCCGGGCAGAAACGGCTCGAGGTGCTCCCGCACGCCGATCGGGCCGACGCCCGGCCCGCCGCCGCCGTGGGGGATGGCAAAGGTCTTGTGCAGGTTGAGATGCGAGACGTCGCCGCCGAACTCCCCGGGCTCGCACACCCCCACCATGGCGTTCAGGTTGGCACCGTCGATATACACCTGGCCGCCGTGCTGGTGAATGATGTCGCAGGCCTCGCGGACCCGGGCCTCGAACACGCCGTGGGTGGACGGATAGGTGATCATGATCGCCGCCAGCTCGCCGGCATGTTCTTGCGCCTTTTCCCGCAGGTCGTCAATATCGATGTTGCCGTCGGCGTCGGACTCCACCACTATCACCTGCATGCCTGCCATGGTGGCGGAAGCGGGATTGGTGCCGTGCGCCGAGCTGGGGATCAGGCAGATGTTCCGGTGCCCCTCGCCCCGGCTCTCGTGATAGGCACGGATGGCGAGCAGCCCGGCGTATTCCCCCTGGGACCCGGCATTGGGCTGCAGGGACACCGCGGCATAGCCGGTGCAGGCACACAGCCAGGCCTCCAGGTCGTCGCGGATCTCGCGATAGCCGCTCGCCTGGTCCACGGGCGCGAAGGGATGCATGTGCGCGAACTCCGGCCAGGTGACCGGGATCATCTCGGTGGTGGCGTTCAGCTTCATGGTGCACGAACCGAGCGGGATCATCGAGCGATCGAGCGCCAGGTCCATGTCGGCCAGGCGCCGCATGTAGCGAAGCAGGCCGGTCTCGGTGCGGTGCTCGTGGAAGACCGGCTCGTCCAGGAACGCAGATGTGCGGCGCAGCGCGACGGGCAGGATCTCGTCGACCCGCGCGTCGAGTTGGTCGATCGAGGGTGCATTGTCGGTGCCGCCGAAGATGCTCCACAGCAGCTCCACGTCCTCGCGGGTTGTGGTTTCGTCCAGGGAGATACCCAGGGTTTGACCCTCGATCTCGCGCAGGTTGACGCCGTTGTCGCGGGCGCGGGCGCTGATCTGAGCGGTTGCCTCCCCGGCGGCCACGGTGATGGTGTCGAAGAAGGCATCGGTATTCACCTCCATGCCGAGGGCGCGCAGGCCCTTCGCCAGGATGCGCGTCAGGCGGTGTACCCGGCGGGCGATGCGCGTCAGGCCTTCGGGACCATGGTAGGTGGCGTACATGGCCGCCATGATGGCCAGCAGGGACTGTGCCGTGCAGATGTTGGATGTGGCTTTCTCGCGCCGGATGTGCTGCTCACGGGTCGCCAGGGCGAGGCGGTAGCCGCGGTTGCCCTTGGTGTCCAGGGAGACGCCTACCAGCCGGCCCGGAAGGGAGCGCTTGTACGCGTCGCGGGTCGCCATGTACGCGGCGTGGGGGCCCCCGTAGCCCATGGGCACGCCGAATCGCTGCGTGTTGCCCACGGCGATGTCGGCGCCCAGCTCGCCCGGCGGCGCGATCAGGGTCAGCGCCAGGATATCCGCGGCCATGGTCACCAGCCCCCGGCGCTCGTGGATCGCGTCGATGAACGCGCGGTAGTCGGCGACGTCCCCGTAGGTGCCGGGGTACTGCAGCAGGGCGCCGAACGCCTCGTCGGGAATCGAATCCGCGAGCGGGTCGCCGACCACGACCTGGATATCCAGGGGCCGGGCCCGGGTGCGCAC
>JBEPXV010000227.1:0-4390 GCA_041641695.1 Gammaproteobacteria bacterium
TATATCCAGTTCCACGGTGAATACTCCCCCGGCGGCGGCTTCCAGGCGGGCGTGGTGTTCGCCGCCGGCTGGATACTGTTCGCGTTGATCTACGGGCTCGACGCGGCGCTGAAGGTGGTCCCGGAGCGCATCATGTACGTGCTCATGGTCGCCGGGGTGCTGCTGTACTGCGCGGTGGGACTGCTCGGGGTGGTGCTCGGCGGGCGCTTCCTCGATTTCTACCCGCTGCTGCCCGGCCCGCACGCCGCCCAGCAGACCGGGATCATCACCGTCGAGCTCGGCGTCGGCGTGACCGTGGCCACAGTGGTGATGCTGATCTTCACCCTGTTCGCCCGCCGCAAGCGCGAGTGGGACGAGGCGCCCGTGGAAGACGAGAACTGATGGAGCTGCTCGGTCACTTCAATTACTGGGTGGTGATCGTCCTGATGATGGTCGGCTTCTACGCCGTGATCGCGCGCGGCAACATGGTCAAGAAGATCATGGGCCTCAACCTGTTTCAGACCTCGGTGTTCATACTGTTCATCTCGGTGGGCAAGATCATCGGCGCGTCGACGCCCATTCTGCGCGACGGCGTCGAGGTCTACTCCAACCCCCTGCCCCACGTGCTCATACTCACCGCCATTGTCGTGGGCGTGGCCACCACCGCCGTGGGTCTGGCTCTGGCGGTGCGCATCAACGAAGCCTATGGCTCGATGAACGACGACCACATCAGCCACGAGGAGAGCCGGGAGGACGCGAACCGGTAATGGCCATCGCGGAACTGATGCCCTTCAGCGTGCTCGTGCCGCTGATCAGCGCCCTGGTGTGCGCCCTGCTGCCGGGCCGCCGCGCACCCTGGGCAATGGCACTCGCCGCAGCCCTGGCCAGCGCCGCGGTCGCCGCGTTGACGCTGCCGGCGGCCATGGGCGGCATCATGTCGTACCCCTTCGGGAGCTGGCCGCCGCCCATCGGCATCGAGTACCGCGTCGACGCGGCCAATGCCTTCGTCGCACTGCTGGTGGCGGGCATGGCGGTGATCACCCTGCTGTGGGGGAAAGCCAGCGTCGACGACGAAGTGCCCGAGCGGCAGGGAACGTTCTATGCCCTGTTCCTGCTGGCCTTCGCCGGGCTCATGGGCATCACGCTGACCGGTGACGCCTTCAATGTGTTCGTGTTCCTGGAGATCTCGTCGCTGGCCACGTATGCGCTGATCGCCCACGGCACCGACCGGCGCGCCCTGCTGGCCGCCTTCCGCTACCTGATCATGGGCACCGTGGGAGCAACCTTCCTGCTCATCGGCATCGGCTTTCTCTACATGATGACCGGCACGCTCAACATGGCCGACCTGGCCGAGCGCCTGCCGGCGGTGCGCGACACCAACACCGTGCGCGCCGCCCTGGCCTTCATCGTGGTGGGACTGGGCCTGAAGCTCGCCCTGCTGCCGCTGCACCTGTGGCTGCCCAACGCCTATACCTACGCCCCGAGCTTCGTGACCGTGTTCCTGGCCGGCACCGCCACCAAGGTTGCGCTGTACGTCATGCTGCGCTTCATCTTCACCGTGTTCGCGCCGGACTTCAGCTTCGTGGTACTGCCGCTGACCGTCGTGCTGATGGCCCTGGCGGTGGCCGGCATGATTGCCGGTTCCTGGGCGGCGATGTTCCAGGCCAATCTCAAACGCATGCTGGCCTACTCGTCGGTGGGCCAGGTCGGCTACATGGTGCTCGGGGTTTCACTGGTCAGCATCACCGGGCTCACCGCGACCTTCCTGCACCTTTTCAATCACGCCTTGATGAAAGGCGCCCTGTTCATGGCTCTGGGTACCGTGATCTACCGGGTCGGGTCGGCGCGCATCGAGGCGGTGCGCGGCCTGGGGCGGGTCATGCCCTGGACCCTGACGGCGTTCGCCCTGGCGGGCCTGTCCATCATCGGGGTTCCGACCACTGCCGGGTTCATCAGCAAGTGGTACCTGATACTCGCTTCCATGGAAGCCGGCCACTGGTGGCTGGTGATGCTGATCGTCATCACTTCGCTGATGGCCATCTACTACATCTGGCGGGTGATCGAGGCGGCCTGGTTCCAGCAGCGCCCGGAGGGCGCCCCGGAGGTGACCGAGGCCCCGCTGGCGCTGCTCGTCCCCACCTGGCTGCTGGTGGCGCTCAACTTCTATTTCGGGCTGGATACGCGGCTGACCGTCGCGGCCGCCACGGCCGCCGCCGAGGCGCTGCTCGGGTCGACGGCCGGCGGGGCAGGCCCGTGAGCCCGGCAACAGTGGTCCTGATCCCGTTCCTCGGCGCGCTGGGCATCGCCCTGGCGCACCGCCATGCGCGGCTGCGCGACGGCCTGTGCTGGGGCGCGGCGGTGCTGTTCTTCATCGGCGTGGTCCTGCAGACCGGGCCGGTGCTCGACGGCAACGGGCGTGAGCAGGTGCTGTGGGAGCTCATGCCGGCCCTGGAGATCGCGTTTCGCATCGAGCCCCTGGGTCTGCTGTTCGCGCTGGTGGCCTCGAGCCTGTGGCTGATCGCCACGCTCTACGCGCAAAGCTACATGAAGTCGCTGGGCTACCGGCACCTGGCGCGCTTCTTTGCCTGCTATGCCATTGCCCTGGGCTCGGCTGCCGGCATCGCCTTCAGCGCCAACCTCCTGACGCTGTTTATCTTCTACGAAATCCTGTCGTTGTCGACCTACCCGCTGGTAACCCACACGGGCACGGACAACGCCCGCCGGGGCGGTCGCGTGTACATTGCCTACCTGCTGATTACATCCATCGCGCTGCTGCTGCCGGCCATCCTGTGGACGTACTTCGCCACCGGGACCCTGACCTTCGCCGAGGGCGGCATCCTGGCCGGCCGTGTCGACCCGTTCTGGATACCGGTGCTGGCCGGGCTGTTCATGTTCGGGATCGGCAAGGCCGCCATCATGCCCATGCACCGCTGGCTGCCGGCGGCCATGGTCGCGCCGGCGCCGGTCAGCGCCCTGCTGCACGCCGTCGCGGTGGTCAAGGCCGGGGTGTTCACCGTGCTGAAGGTGGCGGTCTACGTCTTCGGGCTGGATCTGCTGTCGGGGTCCGGCGCCGGGATATGGATCGCCTGGTTCGCCGCTTTCACCATCGTCGCCGCCTCGCTGGTGGCGTTGACACTGTCGGACCTGAAGGCCCGGCTGGCGTATTCCACCGTGGCCCAGCTCAGCTATGTGGTGGTGGGCGCCATGGTGGCGACGCCGATCGCCGTCATCGGCGCGGCCATGCAGCTGGCCCTGCACGCGGTGGCCAAGATCACCCTGTTCTTCGGCGCCGGCGCCATCCAGGTTGCCCACGACCGCAAGACGATCCCGGAGCTCGACGGCCTGGGGCGGGTCATGCCGTGGACCTTCGGCGCCTTCACCGTGGGCTGCCTGAGCATCATCGGCCTGCCCCTGTTCGGCGGCATGTGGTCCAAATGGTACCTGGTGCTGGCCAGCCTCCAGGCCGAGCAGTTGGTCCTGGTGGGCGCCCTGCTGCTCAGCTCGCTGCTGAACATCCTGTACATGCTGGCCATTCCCATCCGCGGCTTCTTCGCTCCCGCGGCTGAAGGCGTGCCTACCGAGGGCATCCATGAAGCGCCCCTGCCCCAACGCATCGCCATGGTGGCCTGCGCCGGCGCCTGCGTGGTGTTCTTTTTCTGGCCGGATCCCCTCTTTCACCTTGCCGGGATGCTGGTGCCATGACCCGCAAGCTGCGCCCCGCCGCTTACTGGCTGCTGACCGGGCTCGCCATGGCGCTGGCAGTCGCCAGCCTGTTCATGCATCCGGATGCCGCCGCCGGCATACCGGGGCTGAAGTATCCGCTGCTCGGCGCCGGCGCCGTCGTGGCGGTCGTGGTGCTGGTGCGCCTGCTTTGCCCCCTGCTGCGCGCACCCGACGGAGACGACGATGCCGATTGAGCTGCTGCCCGCGGGTATTTTCCTGCTCGGCGCGCTGAGCACCGCGCTGACCGGGCCGCGCGCGGCCGCGGTCACGGCATTGCTGGCGCCCGTGGTCGCCGGGCTGTGCGCCCTGGCCCTGCTCACGCCGGGCACCATGGCGTCCTGGAGCGTCATGGACTACCCGCTCACCCCGGTGCGCGTCGATCACTTCAGCCTGGTCATGGTCGGGCTGTTTCACCTGGCGGCCTTCGTCGCCGCCGTGTACGCGCTGCAGCTGCGCGACCGGCTGCAGCACGCGGCACTGATGGCCTATATCGCCGGCGGCATCGGTGCGGTGCTGGCGGGCGACCTGGTGACCTTATTCGTTTTCTTCGAGTTGATCGGAATGAGCGGGACCCTGCTGGTGCTGGCCGCCCGCACCCCCGGCTCCACGCCCGCGGCGGTGCGCTACCTGGTCTTCCAGGTGGCCGCCGGCCTGACGCTGCTGGCGGGCATCCTGACCCTGGGCGGGA
>JBEPXV010000228.1:0-4387 GCA_041641695.1 Gammaproteobacteria bacterium
AACTGCAGGCCGCGGTTGGTGTACTTCTTGGCGATGGAGATCACCAGCCGCAGGTTGGCTTCGACCATCTCCTTCTTGGCGCGACGCGCCTTGGCCTCGCCGATGGACATGCGCCGGTTGACGTCCTTGAGCTCCGAGATGGTGATCCCGGCCGCCTGCTGGATGTCCTGGAGCTTGCGCTGGTTGTTCTGGATCGTGTCCTTGTGCTTCTCGATAACGTCCTGGTGGTCGCCGGCGGCCTCCAGCAGCTGCTCGTACAGGCCGGCTTCGGTCTCGTTGTGGACGAAGATCTTGATAAAGGTCTTGCGCGGCATGCGCGCCCTCTTGACGCAGATCTCCATGATCTGGCGCTCGGCCGCGCGGGCCTCCTCCACCAGGTAGCGGACCTGGTCCCAGAGGACGTCGACCTGCTTGGGCACGAACTTGATCTCCATCAGCTCCTTGGTGATCTTGCTCTGGACCTTCTTGGCCTGGTCGCTGCTGATGCCGTGCTTGTCGATCGCCTTCTGCAGGGCCGTGTGGTGCTTCTTCAGGCTCTTGAACCGGCGCGCAACTTCCTCGGGGTCGGGCCCGGTGTCCACCGGCTCCTCGTCGTCATCGTCGTCGTCGCTGCCGCCCGCCTGCTTCGGGATCGGGATGGGCTCGTCCACCGCGTTCGGGTCGATGAAATCCACCATCAGGTCGTGCAGGCGCATCTCGTTGCTCTCGATGGCCTCGATGGACTCCATGATCCGGGAGATGGTGATCGGGCAGGTGGTGACCGCCTCGGTGCACTGCCGGATGCCTTCCTCGATCCGCTTGGCGAGCTTGATCTCGTCCTTGCGGGTCAGCAGGTCCACCGTGCCCATCTCGCGCATGTACATGCGTACCGGGTCCGTGGTGCGGCCGAACTCACTCTCCACGGCCGTGGTCAGGGCCGCCTCGGTGTCCTCCTCGTCGGTCTCGGAGTCTTCCTTGAGCAGCAGGGCGTCGGGGTCGGGCGCCTTGTCGTAGACCAGGATACCCATGTCGTTGATCATGTTCACGACATTCTCGATCTGGTCGGTGTCGTGCATGTCCTCCGGGAGATGGTCGTTGATCTCCCTATAGGTCAAAAAACCCTGTTCCTTGCCTTTGAGGATAAGTTTCTTGAGTTCGGACTGCTTCGTCTCTTGATCCACTAGCGGTACCCGTTCATCAGAAAATTGGAACCAAAAATAACCGTATATTATAGCTTATTCGGCCGGAATTGACCGAACAGCTGATTGCCCCGCCCCGATTCACGGGTTCCGGATCTGGAGGTCCCTCTTGGTTCTCAGCAGGCTGTCCAGTTGCTTTTTGACCGTCTCGCTGGCCCGGCCGTTCCGCGCCTCCTCGTCCCGGCTGCGCGCCCGAAGGGCGTCGATCCGCTGGTCCACGAGCTGCAGCCTCAGCCGGCCGATGAGCCACCTGAACTCGTCCTCGAGCCGGTCTTCGCCTGTTATGTGTGCCCGAGAGGCCAGTTTTTCAAGGTGCCGGTGGTGCTCGTGGTCCCGAAATCGCTCCAGCAGGCCCGCGGTGGTGAGCCCGGTCGCGCCGGTCACGGTGTGGACCACCTCGGTAAACAGGTCGATACCCGGGATCTCCAGCTCCCGGAGCTCGTCCACGTCGTGGGCGATGTGGGCGAGCTTGGGGTACTGGAGGACCAGGGTCAGGAGCTCCCGCACGGGCGACTGGCGTACCGTGGCGGGGCTCCGGGCCCGTCGCGGCTTGTCCCGTCCGGTGTCGCGCGGCGCCGGCTCACCACCGCCCAGCAGCCGGTCCACCGTCTCGCGGTCCGTCTGGGCGAGCTCCACGAGCTGGTCCTTGAGTAGTTCCTTCAACGCGCCATCGGGAATCTTGCTGACCAGGGGCCTGGCCAGCTCGATCAGGCGCGCCCGGCCGTCCATGCGGGTGACATCGGTCTGCCCGGCCAAGTGCTGCATCAGGAAGTCCGAGAACGGCGTCGCCGCCTGGATGCGCTGCTCGAAGCCCTCCCGGCCCTCGCGGTTCACGGCGCTGTCCGGGTCGTCGCCCTCGGGGAGGAACAGAAAGCTGGCCTGGCGGCCCTCGCCCAGGGTCGGCAACAGCGATTCCAGGGCCCGCCAGGCGGCGGCCCGACCGGCGCGGTCGCCGTCAAAGCAGAACACCACCTCACTGCAATAGCGGAATACCCGCTCCAGGTGGGCGCGGGTGGTGGCCGTGCCCAGGGTGCCGACGGCGTAGTCGATGCCGTGCTGCGCCAGGGCCACGACGTCCATGTAGCCCTCCACCACCAGCGCTTTGCCTGCCTCCTTGATGGGCCCGCGCGCGGCGTACAGCCCGTACAGCTCGGCGCCCTTGTGGAACACCGGGGTTTCCGGGGAATTCAGGTACTTGGGCTCGCCCTCGCCCAGGACCCGGCCGCCGAAGCCCACCACCCGACCGCGGTGGTCGTGGATGGGGAACATGATCCGGTTCCGGAAACGGTCGTAGTAGCCCTGGGTCGAGCGCCGGGTCACCAGCCCGGCGTGCTCCAGGGCCCGGCGGGATTTTTCGTCCTTACCGATGGCCTTGAGCAGGTTGTCCCAGCCGTCTGGGGCGAAGCCCAGGCCGAAGCGCGCGGCAGTCTGGCCCGACAGGCCGCGCTTCTTGAGGTAGGCGACCGCCTGCCCGGCGTCCGGGTGGCGGCGCAGCTGCTCGCGGTAGAAGCTGTCGGCCGCCGTCAGCACCTCAAGCAGGTCCTTGCCCGCCTCGCCGGCCCGTTCGGGCTTCTCGACTCCGCCCTCGCGGGGCACCTCCAGCCCGTGACGGGCGGCCAGGTGCTCGACGGCTTCCACGAAGTCCATGTGCTCGTAGTCCATGAGAAAACCGATGGCGGTGCCGTGGGCCCCGCAGCCGAAGCAGTGGTAGAACTGCTTGTCCTGGCTGACCGAGAACGACGGCGTTTTCTCATCGTGGAACGGGCAGCAGGCCTTGTACTCGCGGCCGGCCTTCTTCAGCGGCACGCGGCTGTCGATGACGTCGACGATATCCGTCCGGGTCATGAGCTCGTCGATGAATCGCTGGGGAATGCGGCCGGCCATGTGTGCAAGTTCAAAGCAAAACGGGGGTACTGTAAAGTCTGCCGGCGGCGGGCCGCCGGCCCGCGTCACGGTTCCGCACAGCGGGCGCGAATTAATCCCGGAGAAAGACAGGCTTGCCGATTATCATTGTTCTCGCACTGGTCGTGCTGGGTGCCGCCGCCTGGGCGGCCTGGTCGCTGCAGCGGCGCCGACGCCGCGAGGTCCTGTTCGGCCAATCCCTGCCGGCGGAGCACGCCGCGATCCTGGAGCGCAACCTGCCGGTGTACCGGGCGATGCCGCCGGAAAGGCGCCGCGACCTGGGGGGGCTGGTGAACGTTTTCCTCGAAGACAAGCGCTTCGTGGGCTGCGCCGGCCTGGCGGTGACCGGGGAGATGCGCGTGACGGTGGCGGGCAATGCGTGCCTGCTGCTGCTCGGCGGGCGGCGTCGCCGTTTCACCGGTTTCAAGACCATATTGATGTATCCCGATTCGTTCGTGACGGACCAGACCAGCTATGACGGGCTGGTGGAGATCCGGGAGCGGAGCGTGCGCTCCGGCGAATCCTGGGAGCGCGGCCCGGTGGTGCTGGCCTGGGCGGACATCGAAGAGGACCTGGTGCACGCCGGCGACGGCCGCAACGTGGTGCTCCACGAGTTCGCCCACAAGCTGGACGAGGAGAACGCCGACCTGGACGGCCTGCCGGTTCTCCCCGACCGGTCCCAGTATGCCGAGTGGCGGCGGGTGCTGGGCCGGGAATACGAAACGCTGCAGCGCCACGCGGATACCGGCGAGCCTTCCGTCCTCGACCCGTACGGCGCCGAGTCACCGGCGGAGTTCTTCGCCGTGGCCACGGAGGCGTTTTTCGAGATGCCGGGGACGCTGCGGGACCGGCTTCCGGAGCTGTATAACCAGCTGCGGCGCTACTACAACCTGGACCCAGTCGCCTGGTGGGAGAACGGGGTCACTCGAGCAGGGACTTGACCCTGGCGCTGACGGCGCCCATGTCGGCGCGGCCCTGGATCTGCGGCTTGAGCCGCCCCATGACCTTGCCCATGTCCTTCATGGACGCGGCGCCGGTGTCCGTGATGGCTTCGCGGATCAGCGCGTCGAGCTCGTCGTCGCCGAGGGGCTCGGGCAGGTACTCCGAGAGGATGTCGACCGACACCTGCTCCTTGTCCGCGAGGTCGTCTCGGTTGCCGGCCCGGAACTGCTCGATGGAATCGCGCGCCTGCTTGATCTGCTTCTCGATCACCGCGAGCACCCCGTCGTCGTCCAGCGTGGTCTGCTCGTCCACTTCGCGGCGCTGGATGGCGGCCCGCAGCATGCGGATGGTCTCGAGGCGGGGGG
>JBEPXV010000229.1:0-4369 GCA_041641695.1 Gammaproteobacteria bacterium
TGTTGATCGTTTCACACTGCCCGTCTCCGAACACCCGGGCGTTGGCGGATGCCGTAGTGCGCGGCGCGTCCCACGAAGAGATCTCCGGAGTGGAGGTCCGCTCACTGGCGCCCCTGGACGCCGGCCCCGACGACGTGCTTCAAACGGACGCGATCATCATCGGCTCCACCGAGAACTTCGGGTACATGGCGGGCAGGGTCAAGGACTTCTTCGAGCGCAGCTACTACCCGTGTCTCGAGGCCACCCAGGGGCTGCCCTATGCCCTGTTCATCAAGGGCGGCAACGACGGCACGGGAGCCCAGCACAGTATCGAACGCATTGTCACGGGGTTGAGCTGGCGGGCGGTCCAGGACCCGCTGATCATGTCCGGCAAGTACCGGGACGAATGGCTGCAGCCCTGCGAGGAGTTGGGCATGGCCATGGCGGCGGGCCTGGAAGCGGGCATTTTCTAGCCCTGGCACGCCGCCGTCCATCGCCCCGCCGGCGCGATTCGATTATTCCGGTGTTCCGCACCATGCCCGGCGGGAACTGTTCCCGCCGATGCCAACATTGTGAGGTCCGAAGAAAATGTACGAATCAAAAAACCCCGACACTGTCCACGCTCCGCTGGGGACCTACAGCCATACCATCGAAGTGCCCCCTGACTCCCGCTGGCTGGTCATCTCGGGGCAGCTCGGCATCGACAGCGACGGCCGCGTCGCCGGTGACATCGCGGCGCAGAGCGAAATGGCCCTGCGCAACGTCATCGCTTGTCTGCGCGCCAATGACATGGACAAGCAGGACCTGGTGAAGACCACGACGTATGTCACCGACTCCCGCCACGTGTCCCCTTTCCGGGACGCCCGCCGGAAGGTGTTCGGGGACCACTGCACCCCGACATCAACCTTGGTGATCGTCGATGCCCTGGCCGGGCCCGACTTGCTGGTGGAGGTGGAAGCCTGGGCGGCAAAGGCCTGACGCCGCGTCACGGGGTCCGCGACTGACCGGCGGCTCAGCCGCCCACGGCCGGCAGTCCGGACAAGGCCATGGCCAGCTCCGATTCGTCGTAGTCCTGGTCGTAGAGCCTGCCGGCAAAGTAATCGGTGTAGGCCTGCATATCGAAATTGCCGTGGCCGCACAGGTTGAACAGGATGGCCCTCGAAGTGCCGGATTCCCGGCAGGCCAGGGCCTCGTCAATCGCCGCCTTGACCGCGTGATTCGCCTCGGGGGCCGGGATGATGCCTTCGGTTCGCGCAAAACGCACCCCGGCCTCGAAGCACGCCAGCTGTGAATAGGACCGTGGACGGATCTCACCCAGATGGGTGAGATGGCTCACCAGGGGCGCCATGCCGTGGTAGCGCAGCCCCCCGGCATGGAAGCCCGGCGGCACGAACGTCGCGCCCAGGGTATGCATCTTCACCAGGGGCGTCAGCTTCGCGGTATCGCCGAAATCATAGGCGTAGCGCCCGCGGGTCAGGGTCGGGCAGTTCGCCGGCTCCACCGCGATGATGTCCACGTCCTGCTCGCCGCGCAGCCTGCGGCCGATGAACGGAAACGCGATGCCGGCGAAATTGCTGCCACCGCCGGTGCAGCCGATCACGACATCCGGGTAGTCGTCCGCCAGCTCGAACTGGCGCAGCGCCTCCTCGCCGATGACCGTCTGGTGCAGCAGCACGTGGTTCAACACGCTGCCCAGGGCGTACCGGGTATCATCCCGTGCCACCGCCCGCTCGACGGCCTCGCTGATGGCGATGCCCAGGCTGCCGGTGCTGTCCGGGTTCTCCGCCAGGATCGCCCGGCCCGCTGCGGTCATGTCGGAGGGACTGGCAATGCAGGTCGCGCCGAACGTCTCCATGAACGCCCGGCGGTAGGGTTTCTGATCGTAGCTCACCCGGACCATGAAGACCTCGACCTCCAGGCCGAACAGGGACCCGGCCAGGGCCAGCGACGAGCCCCACTGCCCCGCGCCGGTCTCCGTGGCGATCCGCTTGACCCCCGCCTCGCGATTGTAGAACGCCTGGGCCACGGCGGTGTTGGGTTTGTGGCTGCCGGCCGGGCTCACGCCTTCGTACTTGTAATAGATGCGGGCCGGCGTATCCAGCGCCTTCTCCAGGCGCCGCGCCCGGTAAAGCGGCGAGGGACGCCACTGCCTGAGGACGTCCGCGACCGGGCCGGGTATCTCGATTTCACGTTCGGTGGCGACTTCCTGCTCGATTATGGCATCGGGAAACAGCGGTGCCAGATCGGCGGGGCCGATGGCCTCGCCGGTGCCGGGATGCAGCACCGGCGGGGGCGGCGCCGGCAGGTCGGCAACGATGTTGTACCAGTATTTCGGCAGCGCATCGTCGGGCAGGGTGAACTTGATGGGCTCGGTCATTTTTTATTCATTTCAGGCCGGGCTTCACGCCCGGATGTCAGTAGATGAACGGGCGTAATGCCCGGGCTGCAGTCAACGAATATATCGTTGTTCGATTGCCTGCTCCACTCCCTGGGCAGGCTCAATTCAGCAGATCGAAGGCATCGCCCCAGGTATCGGACAACAGGTAGCCCTGGGGATACGGATCGGAAGGATCCACGCCGATCTGGTGAACACCGTGGATCCAGCCGCGCCCGGACACCCGCGGCAGGACCGCGGCCCGGTCCGCCACGGTGGTCTCCCCGAGAAAAGTCACGTCGAAACGGCTGTCGATGATGGAGCGGGCCGTTTGGGTCTCCCCCTGCCGGGCCTCGCCGCGCGCATGGCGAACGGCGAGCCGGGCGCTGTTGCCCGTGCCGCAGGGCGAGCGGTCCAGGCGGCCGGGGGGCAGTACCGTCGCCCCCACCAGGTCGCCGTCCGCACGGCGGTCCACGAACATCATGTACGAGAAGCCGGCGATCGACGGATACAGCGGGTGCTGCACGCTCACCTGCTCGTTCAGTGCGCGATGAATCCGGCAGCCGGCATCCACCAGGGCACGCGCCGCGGACGGCTCGATGGCCAGGTCGATCTGCCGCGGATCAATCAGGGCGTAGTACACGCCGCCGAATGCCGCGTCCACCCGTATCCGGCCCAGCCCCGGGACATCCACATCGACATCCAGGGCCTCGACAAAGCTCGGCACCATGTCCAGGGTCACCTTCTCGCATTTGCCGTCGCGGCAGGCCGCGACAGCCGTTACCAGGCCCGCGGGAGTGTCCAGCCTGATCGTGGTTTCCGGCTCGCTCATGGGCACCTGCCCGGTCTCCAGCAGCACCGTCACCACGCAGATGCAGTTGGACCCGGACATGGCGTGCGCCCGGTCGCCCTGGAGAATGATGAACCCGGCGTCCGCCTCCGGCCGGCTTGCGGGAAGCAGCAGATTGGTGCTCATGGACGCGTAGCCGCGCGGCTCGAACACGCAGAACCGCCGCAGGGAATCATCCTCGTCGTTGAGGAAGTTCATCTTGTCCAGCATCGTGTCGCCCGGCAGGTCGAGCACCCCGCCGGTCACCACCCGGCCGACCTCGCCTTCGGCGTGGGCTTCCACCATGGTTATCGTCCTGGTCCAGCGCATCGCTATTCACCCGGTTGAAGATTGCGGCACATTAATCGATCCCGGAGGCGGGCATCTCGCCAGTTGCAGTGCGAAGAGCGACACCACGCCGCGCATCGCCGCTGATGCCCGATCGTACCGTGTAACCGGACCCGCGTCATGACGGGCAGGCTGCCGTGTCCCGATGAGCCCGGTTTGCCGGTCCGGACGGCAACCGGCGTCGCGGGTCACGCCCGCCCGTCAAAACCATCTCTCGACCTGCTAGAATCGACCGCAAATGAACGTTCCATCCGCCACTATGCGTATCCACCCACCCGGATCGTGCGCCGCAGCGATACTGCTTCTCGTCGCGGCCCTGGTGCTGACCCCGGCGTCGCGGGCACAGGACGAATCGCAGAGCCCGCAAGGGCCCGACAGCGAGGTGAAGCGATACCAGGATTGGGCGGTCGAATGCCGGCAGGCGCCGGAGTCCGAGACGGAGCTGTGCGTCATGTTCCAGCGCCAGGTGCTGGAGAACGGCCGCACATTGCTGCTGATGACGGTACGAAGAACCACCGAGCACCCCGAGCCGGTGGCGATCCTGCAGCTGCCGCTGGGCGTCCTGCTGCAGCCCGGCGTATCGATCTCGGTGGACGACGGCGAGCCCCGCGAGCTGTCCTATACCCTGTGCAACAACGACGGATGCATCGCCGTGTTTCCCCTCGACGGCGGCATGAAGGAAGCACTCAAGCAAGGCATCACCGCCGAGGTGGTGCTGGTCACCGCCGACAACCGGGAAATTACCGTTGACGTGTCACTGAGCGGCTTTTCCGCCGCGCTGGATGCCTTGTAGACCGGGCGCGGATCGACCGGCGATCATTGGAGGGAACGCCGGGACC
>JBEPXV010000230.1:0-4368 GCA_041641695.1 Gammaproteobacteria bacterium
CGGGCGGCGCCCGCGGATAGCCCGCAGCAACGGGGTAGCCATGACGCAATCGCCGACCCAGGAGGGCATCACGAGCAGCAGGCGACGCGACGGTACCCCGATCGCGCGGCCCGCTGAGCCGTCCGTGGTCCCGGCGGCGTGGTCCTGGGGCATGGGATTCCTCGTGTTGGTGGGCGCGGCATGCACATCCGGAGCCCGGAACGCGGCCCGGGGCCGAAATCAAAAAAGCGACCGAATTTTACATTCGGGGCACTGCCTAATGGAAATGAAGGTATCCATGGCGCCGGCCGCACCGTCGCTGATCGGTGCCCGGCGGCCCGGGTGATCAGGAGCCTGAATCCGGTTCGCCGCAGATGACGGGAGTGGCCCGCCTGTCCGCCGGATCGCGCATACCGCGCTCGGCACCGGTCCACCGGCGCCGGTCACAAGTGATTGATTTGGCGGCATAAACCTGGAAGGCGGATTTCGACTACTCTTTGACACGGTGAGCGCCCATCTATATGATGCGCCGACCTTGCACCGGGGGCGGCCGATGCCGCCGAAACCCCATCCATTTGCTGAAAAGCAGAGAAGCTCATGGCCGTACAACAGAACCGAAAAACACCGTCAAAACGCGATATGCGCCGTTCCCACGACGCACTGAAGAGCCCGACCCTGTCCATCGACTCGACAACGGGCGAGCTGCACCGCCGTCACCACGTCACGGAAACCGGCTATTACCGCGGCAAGAAAGTCGTGGACATCCAGGAAGACACGGAATAGCCAAAAATCCGCCGCCCGCACCGGGCGGTGCGTCTCACGCGGAATTGAAACTGTGACCACAACCGTTGCTGTCGATGCAATGGGCGGTGACCATGGTCCGGTGGTAACCGTTCCGGCCTGCATCAGCGCGCTCGAGCGCAATCCCGATCTGCACCTGATCCTGGTGGGACGTTCCGGGGACATCGAGGACCGGCTCGGCAATGGCAACTCGCGGTTCGGCGGCCGGCTGCGTATCCAGCAGGCATCTGAGATCGTCGGCATGGACGAGTCGCCGGGACTGGCGCTGCGCAACAAGAAGGACTCGTCGATGCGGGTCGCTATCAACATGGTCAAGACGGGCGAGGCGCAGGCCTGCGTGAGCGCAGGTAATACCGGCGCGCTCATGGCCGGAGCAAGATTCGTCCTCAAGACGCTGCCCGGCATCGATCGGCCGGCAATAGTCGGCAGGATCCCGTCCCTGCGGGGCCACGTGCACATGCTCGACCTGGGCGCCAACGTCGACAGCCCGGCCTACCTGCTGCTGCAGTTCGCATTGATGGGGTCTATTCTGGTGAAATACCTGGAAGACAATCCGTCCCCGTCGGTGGGCCTGTTGAACATTGGTGTCGAGGACATCAAGGGCAATGACACCATCAAGGAAGCAAATCGACTGATACGGGAGAGCAACATCAACTTCAAGGGATACGTGGAGGGCGACGCCATATACACGGGTGAAGTGGATGTCATCGTCTGCGACGGCTTCGACGGCAATGTTTCACTCAAGACCAGTGAAGGCCTGGCGCAGTTCATTACCCAGCTGATGCGCGAGGAGTTCAATTCCAATCTCCTGACCCGGATCGCCGGGCTGTGCGCCATTCCGGTGATCAAGCGATTCCGCCGGCGCATCGACCACCGGCGGTATAATGGCGCCGTATTCGTGGGCCTGAACGGGATCGTGATCAAGAGCCACGGCAGCGCCGACGTGCTGGCGTTCCACCAGGCCATCACCGAAGCCGTGCAGCAGGCCAGGCACCAGGTGCCGGACAACATCCGCGCCGAGCTGGCGCAGCTCATGCAGAGGGCCACCGCTTGAAAACCGGCCGTGTCATCGGCACCGGCAGCTATCTCCCGGAGCGGATCATGCCGAACTCCGAGCTCGAGGCGACCCTCGACACCTCGGATGAGTGGATTGTGGCGCGCACCGGCATTCGGCAGCGCCACGTGGCGGCGCCCGACGAGCTGACCTCTGATCTGGCGGAGCACGCCGCCCGGCGCGCCATCGAGGCGGCGGGCATCGAGCCGTCGGACCTGGACCTTATCATCGTGGCCACGACGACGCCGGACCTGGTGTTTCCGAGCGTGGCCTGCCTGCTCCAGAACCGGCTCGGCATCCATACCGGCTCCCCGGCGTTCGATGTGCAGGCGGTATGCGCCGGCTTCGTGTATGCCATGGACGTGGTGCACCGGTTCTTCCAGACCGGCGGCTGCAGCCGCGCGCTGGTGGTGGGGGCCGAGACCTTTACCCGGATACTCGACTGGAGCGACCGCAACACCTGCGTGCTGTTCGGGGACGGCGCCGGCGCGGTGGTGCTGGAAGCGTCCGACGAGCCGGGCATCATCTCGACGCACCTGCACGCCGACGGCAAGTACCACGAGCTCCTCAACGTGTCGTCCGGCGTGTCGTCGAACTACTCGCAGGTGCTGCGCGGCGAGGCGTATACCCAGATGCAGGGCAGCGAGGTGTTCAAATGGGCCGTCAAGGCGCTGGGCGACATCGTCGACGAGACCCTGGAGCACAACGGCATGGAAAAGTCCGACGTCGACTGGCTGGTACCGCACCAGGCCAATATCCGTATCATCGCGGCGACTGCCCGCAAACTGCACATGAGCATGGATCAGGTGATCGTCACCGTGGACCGGCACGGCAATACCTCGGCGGCTTCCATTCCCATGGCGTTCGACGAGGGGGTCCGCGACGGCCGCATCAAGCGGGGCGACACCATCATCATGGAGGGCTTCGGGGGCGGGTTTGCCTGGGGCTCGGCATTGTTGCGTTATTGAGCAAAAAAGTATTGACTCGCGGCTGACGGACCCAATCGATTCGACACATGGCGACATGAGCGCACTGAATAACGAAATCTGCCTGGTAACGGGCGCCACGCGCGGTATCGGGCGCGCGATCGCTCTGGCGCTGGGGGGCGCCGGCGGGACGGTGGTGGGTACCGCCACGTCCGACGACGGCGCGGCGGCGATCTCCGCATACCTCTCCGAGCAGGGCATAGCGGGCCGGGGCGCGCGGCTGGACGTGACCAGCAGCGACGCGGTGAGCGAGCTGGTCGCCGCGGTGACCACGGAGCACGGTGCGCCGGGCATCGTCGTCAACAACGCGGGCATTACGCGCGACAATCTGCTGCTGCGTATGAAGGAAGAGGAATGGGACGCGGTCCTGGATACCGATCTCAAGTCCGTATACAGGGTCAGCAAAGCCTGCCTGCGGGGTATGACCAAGGCGCGCCGCGGCCGGATAGTCAACATTACCTCGGTGGTGGGGGCCTCGGGCAACCCGGGCCAGACCAACTACAGCGCCGCGAAGGCGGGCATCATCGGCTTCACCCGATCCCTGGCGCGCGAGGTCGGCAACCGGGGCATCACGGTGAACGCGGTGGCGCCGGGCTTTATCGACACTGACATGACCCGCGCGCTCACCGACGCTCAACGGGCGGAGCTGCTGTCGGGCATCCCGCTGGGCCGGCTGGGGGATGCCGAGGATGTCGCCCAGGCGGTGCTGTACCTGGCGTCGCCGGCGGCGGACTATGTCACCGGGATGACGCTGCATGTCAACGGCGGCATGTACATGGGCTGAATTAGTTCAGCAATATCAATATGTTATAGACAGTTTTTGATGAGTTCGCGCATGGCCGGCCCGGCTTGGGGATGTTGATGAATCGGGTTGGACTTGAAATTTAGTTTGTTGTTAACTATGCGGCCTTTAGAGGCCGCCTATTCTTGGAGGAAACCAAACTTATGAGCAGTATCGAAGAACGCGTAAAGAAGATCGTCGTCGAGCAACTCGGCGTGGGCGAGGACCAGGTGACGGCGGAAGCATCGTTCGTGGATGATTTGGGCGCGGATTCTTTGGATACCGTGGAGCTCGTCATGGCTCTGGAGGAAGAGTTCGACACCGAAATCCCGGATGAAGAAGCGGAAAAAATCACGACGGTTCAACAGGCGATCGATTACATCAACACCAACACCTGATGCGGCTCGCAGGATTTCGAAAGCCGCTGCATCGCACCGCGTTGCAGCGGCTTTCTCCTTCCGGTGTATTGTCCACCTATATGACCAGCCCGCAATTCACACCGGGACCCGATACCGCGCCGCAGACGGCTGATATTGAATGTGAATAGCACGGCAATCAAAGCGGCCGAAGGCGCCGGCAGACGCGCGTCATGAGCAGACGTCGGGTAGTGATTACCGGTCTGGGAATCGTTTCCCCGATCGGCGTCGGCGTGGAGGCGAACTGGACCGGGATCACGGGCGGTGTAAGCGGCATCGGCCCGATTACCCGCTTCGACCCCGCGGGGATGAGCTGCACTATAGCCGGACAAGCGGATGACTTCGATATCA
>JBEPXV010000231.1:0-4364 GCA_041641695.1 Gammaproteobacteria bacterium
GAATTCTGGCAAAGTGGTACACCACCGAGCTCAAACCCGAGTGAATGAAACCATGCCACAAGATTATCCGAGAGACCTGATCGGCTACGGCGCCAATCCACCCCATCCCCGCTGGCCGGGCAGCGCCCGGGTTGCCGTGCAGTTCGTGGTCAACTACGAGGAGGGCGGGGAACGCTGCCTGCTTCACGGCGACGGCGAGTCCGAGGCGTTCCTGTCCGATATCATCGGCGCCGAGCCGGTGCGCGGCGCCCGACACATGAACGTCGAGTCGAGCTACGAGTACGGCGCGCGCGCCGGCTTCTGGCGACTGCACCGTCTGTTCATCGAGCGCGAGATCCCGGTCACCGTTTTCGGGGTCGCCATGGCCCTGGACCGCAACCCCGGTGCCGTCGAGGCGATGCTGAAGGCCGGATGGGAGATCGCCACCCACGGCTACCGCTGGATCGATTACCAGGACGTGCCGGAATCGGTTGAATGGGACCATATGCAGCAGGCCATTCAGATTCACACCCGGGTCACGGGTGAAGCGCCGCGCGGCTGGTATCTCGGGCGCTGCAGCCCGAATACACACCGCCTGGTCAGTGAGAACGGCAGCTTCATCTACAACTCCGACACCTATGCCGACGAGCTCCCCTACTGGGACACGTTCCACACCAATCCCCAGCTGATGATCCCGTATACCCTGGATGCGAATGACATGCGCTTCACCACCACCCAGGGCTTCAATTCCGGGGACCAGTTCTACAGCTATCTCAAGGACAGCTTCGACGTTCTGTACGCGGAAGGCGAAACCGCCCCGAAGATGATGTCGGTGGGTCTGCATTGCCGACTGGTGGGCCGGCCCGGACGGAGCGCGGCGCTGGCGCGCTTTCTCGACTACGTGCGGCAGCACGACCAGGTGTGGCTGTGCCGCCGCATCGACGTCGCCGAGCACTGGATCAAGCACCACCCGCTGGAACAAGACGCATGAGGCGTTTCGACCTGCACCGGCTGGGGAAGCCGCCGAGCGCCATGACCGAGGCCGAGTTCGTGGCCGTGTTCGGGGGCATCTACGAGCATTCCCCCTGGGTGGCCCGTGAAACCTGGCAGCGGGGCCTGGACGACCGCCATGACACGGTGGAAGGCCTGGCGGAGGCGCTGGCGGCGACGGTGGATGCCGGGGACGAGGAGACCAGGCTGGCATTGATTCGTGCTCACCCGGACCTCGCGGGTCGCGCCGCCGTGCGGGGTGAGCTCGGCGAGGCGTCCAGCCGCGAGCAGGCCGGCGCCGGCATCGACCAGTGCAGCCCGGCGGACTACGAGCGCTTCCAGTCCCTGAACCAGGCATACAAGGAAAGGTTCGGCTTTCCTTTCGTGATGGCGGTCAAAGGCAGCGACCGGCACGCGATACTGGCAGCGTTCGAGGAGCGCGTCGGCAACGACGCCAATGCCGAGCGCGAGCGTGCCATGGCCGAGATCCACCGGATCGCCCGCTTCCGCCTCAACGAGCTTGCCGGTGCGTGAATACCGGTTATCGGCTCCGTATGCCGGGTTGCCCGGCCCACGGCGATTGATATCGACAACATCAAGGTAAGGTAATGTCAGAAAGCAGTTCGAAAGGCCCGCGCTTCGCCGGGATGGTCAACATGGCCCAGACCCGGCTCGGTGCCGAGGTGGTCTACGCCAACGACGAGTTCTTCGGCGCCAAGGAAAGGCTGATCGATTCCGCGGATCCGGTGTTCATTCCGGACAAGTACGATGACCACGGCAAGTGGATGGACGGCTGGGAAACCCGTCGGCGGCGCGAGCCGGGCTACGACTACTGCGTGATCAAACTGGGCGTTCCCGGCCTCGTGAAGGGCTTCGACGTGGAGACTTCGCATTTCACCGGCAACTACGCGCCGGAGGTCTCCATCGAAGCGTGCACCAGCGGGGAGTGGACGCCGCCGGAGGGCGCCGAATGGACCGAGGTCCTTCCGCGTACCCGGATCATGGGCGACTGCCACAACTATTTGGCGCCGCTCGCCGAGACCCGGTGCACGCACCTGCGGCTGAACATCTATCCCGACGGCGGTATCGCGCGCTTCCGGGTATACGGCGACGTGCAACCGGACTGGCGCGCCCTGGCCGAAGCCGAGCCGGTCGACCTGCTGGCGCTGGAGCACGGCGGCCGCGCGCTGGCCTGCAGCGACGAGCACTTCGGCAGCATGCACAACCTGAATGCGCCGGGTCGGGGCCTGAACATGGGCGACGGCTGGGAGACCGCCCGGCGCCGCGGTCCCGGGCACGACTGGGTGATCCTGGCGCTGGGCCGCCCCGGCATCGTGGAAACGGTCGAGATCGACACCGCGCATTTCAAGGGCAATTATCCTGACCGCGCGGGTCTGCAGGGTGCGCGCATCGAAGAAGGCAATATCGAGAAGATCGTGGAGGACAGCGGGTCGTGGCCGACCCTGTTGCCGGAAAGCAAGCTGCAGGCGGACCGCCAGCAGGTGCTCAGGGAGGACGTCCGGCCGCTCGGCCCGGTCACGCACGTGCGCATGAACATCTTTCCCGACGGCGGTGTCAGCCGGCTGCGGCTGTTCGGGCGCCTGGCGGAGCGGGACTAGCCATGGCCGGGCAGGTGATTAAGGCGATACCGCTGACGCGGGAGGCCTTCGCGCCGTTCGGCGACGTCATCGAGACCGACGGCGCGCAGCATTTTCCCATCAACCGCGGCGCTGTCGAGCGTTACCACGACCTGGCGTCCGTCGACGTCGGCGACGAGGGGCGGGCCCTGGTGAGCATCTTCGAGTGCCTGCGGCCCGGGCGCCTGCCCGTGCCGGTGGACCTCGTCGAGCGCCATCCGCTCGGCAGCCAGGCCTTTGTTCCCGTGGGTGAGGCGGTGATGTGCGTGGTGGTGGCACCCCCCGGCGACGAGGTCGCGCCGGCGGACCTGTATGCCTTTGTCACCAACGGCCGCCAGGGCGTGAACTATCACCGCGGTACCTGGCACATGCCGCTGGTGGCGTTCCGCGCCGGGCAGCAGTTCGTGGTGGTTGACCGCGGCGGCCCGGGGGACAACTGCGAGGAGCGGGAATTCGACCCGTCGCTGGATATCGTGGTCGATGCGCAGTCGATCGGGGACGCGGGCGTGGATGCGTGACGGATACGACTCTCAGTGCCCACCGCGGCGCCGTCGTCCATGCCCTGAGTGATCCCGGAATCGGCGACGACGGGGCAGTCGAGTATTTCGAGGACGGCCTGCTGGTCGTTGAAGGCGGGCGGGTCAGGGAGGCCGGCCCCGCCGGGGCGCTGCTGAAACGACTGCCCGCCGGCACGTCGGTCGCCGAGCATCCCGGCCGGCTCATCATGCCGGGGTTCGTCGATACCCATGTTCATTATCCGCAGGTCGATGTCATCGCGTCCCACGGCGAGCAGCTCCTCGACTGGCTGGAGCGCTATACCTTCCCGGCGGAGGGCCGGTTCGGCGACGAGCGATACGCGCGCGATACCGCCGCTTTTTTCCTGGACGAGCTGCTGCGCAACGGCACCACCACGGCGCTGGTGTTCGCCAGCGTGCATCCGCAGTCCGTGAACGCGATTTTCGAAGCCGCCGGCGCGCGCGGCATGCGCCTGATCGCCGGCAAGGTGCTGATGGACCGCAATTGCCCGGAGAACCTGCGCGATACGGCGGAGGCGGGCTACCGGGACAGCAAGACATTGATCGAACGATGGCACGGCGTAGACCGGCTGTCCTACGCCATCACACCGCGCTTCGCGGTGACATCAACCGATGAGCAGCTCGCCCGCGCCGGGCAGCTCGCCCGGGAGCACCCGGCGGTCTACGTCCAGACACACTTGGCGGAGAACAACGACGAGATCGCCTGGGTGAAGCGGCTGTTTCCGGACCGGCGCAGCTACCTGGACGTCTACGAGCATTTCGGCCTGCTGCGGGAGCGGTCCGTCTACGCCCATTGCATCCACATGGACGATCACGACCGGGGACGCATGGGGGCGGGCGGCGCCGCGGCGGCATTCTGTCCCACCTCGAACCTGTTTCTGGGCAGCGGCCTTTTCGATCTCGATGCCGCCGACGCCCACGGTATCCGCACCGGTATCGGCACCGATGTCGGCGGCGGGACGACGTTCAATATTCCGGGAACGGTGGCGGAGGGCTACAAGGTGCTGCAGCTCCAGGACCGGACGCTGACACCGCTGCGCGCGTTCTATCTCGCCACCCTGGGCGGCGCGCGCTCCCTGTACCTGGACGACCGGATAGGCAATTTCGAGGCCGGCCGGGAGGCGGATTTCCTGGTGGTGGACCCGGCCGCCACGCCGCTCATGGCGCGGCGCATGGCGAGCGCCGCGAGCATCGGCGAAAAGCTGTTCGCGCTGATGATGCT
>JBEPXV010000232.1:0-4363 GCA_041641695.1 Gammaproteobacteria bacterium
CCAGGAACTGCTCGTCGGTCAGTACCGGCGTCACTTCGAAATTGATGAGCTCGGTCCATTCCTGCAGCCACCGTGCTATCGAGTCGGCTCGTGAAGACTCGCAGACCAGAAAACCCCGGTTACCCTCGACGCTGTGCCAGCGCCCCGTCATGCTGACGCCCTCGGGCGGCGGCGCGCCCGTCTGCTTGAATCGCTCGTGCACGGCGTCCCGATGACGCGGGTCATACTCGAATGTGATGTAGAAGATCATAGGCTATCCCCCCTGCTTGATGCGGCCGTTGCTTCGGCCGCGCCATGGATTGCAATCGCCTAACCGGTGGACTTGATGTCGCAAACATAAGCCGTGGCCGGCTCGTCGCCGCGGTTGAAGAACCAGTGCACGGTATCCTCGTCCTCGATAAACGTATCGCCCGCCGAATGCTTTAGCTCGCCGCCGTCCCGGCCCTCCACCCAGGTGCCGCTGGCCATGTGAACAACACCGGGCACCTTGGCGGCGCTGTGCTTGGCGATCTGGCCGCCCGGTTTGATGGTGATTTTGCGCAAAAGCAGCCTGTGGCCTTTCAGCCCGACCTGGGCGGCAACGGACGCCTCAGGGACGAAACCGAGCTCCTCCACCTCGAGGCCTTTGTGCTCGGCAGGCGCCGTCGCGGCCGCCCAGCCGTAGCTGATCAGCAGCCCCGAGACGAGGCCGGCGGTCGCCAGAGCGGCGGATTTCACAGGTTTGCGTTTGCTGCTGGCCAGGTGTCTCATCTTTCATTTCTCTCAGTGATCAATCGGATTTCCATGGTGGGTTGCATTCCCGGCCGGGGCAAACGATACTTTTTCACTCGGACATGAAATGGATTCACGTGTGAAATGAGCCGTGATCTACCGTCCTTTCCTGCGGTGCGCGCCTTCGAGGCAGCGGCGCGGCACCTCAGCTTCAAGGCCGCCGCCGAGGAGCTTCACGTGACCCAGTCGGCGGTGAGCCACCAGATCAAGTCGCTGGAGGAATTCCTGGGCCTGGCTTTGTTTCGCCGCGGGACACGCAGCGTAGCGCTGACCCGTGAAGGGCGGGATTACCTGGAAAAGGTGTCCCGGGTCCTGGACGAGCTCTCCGCCGCGACGCACTTTGTCCGCAACCAGGGTCCGTCCGGACCGCTGGCGATTCGCTCGACACCGGCGTTCGCCTCGCGTTGGCTGGTGCCCCGCATCAACGACTTCAACCGCCTGCATCCCGACATCGAGCTGCATATCTCGACGTCCCTGGAGTCCGTCAACTTCGCGGAAGACGGCGTGGACGTGGCGATCGGCTTTGGGCTGCAGGCTACGGGTGAGTTGCATACCGAGCCGATCCTGGAATCCTCGCGCTTCCCAGTGGCGAGTCCCGATCTGATTGCCCGCCAGGGTCCGTTTCGAAATCCCGAGGATCTCGGCAAATGCGTGCTGTTGCACAATGAGGTCGCCGACGGCTGGGGGGAATGGCTGGAATGTGCGGGGGTGGGGGAGATTGACCCGAAATCGGGACCGCGCTTCGAGCACTGCAACCTGAGCCTTCGGGCCGCGGTGGAAGGACAGGGCGTGGCGCTGGCCTATGGCGCGCTGGTGGCGCCGGACCTGGCGACCGGGACGTTGGTTCGACTGTTCGATATCAATCTGCCGGCGACGGTGGTCTATTCCCTGCTGTGCCCGGCGAGCTATCTGGGCCAGCCGCGCGTCGCCGCTTTCCGGGAATGGCTGATCGCCGCGGCCGGCCTCGACAACCTGCAGGCGGAGGCGCAGGCGGCACACGTGCCAATGAAGGCCGTGGGATAGCCCCGGCTGCTGGTCCGAAGGCGCGGCCGCCTGCTGAATCTGCCAGGTGTCGTCATGCAAGCTGCCTGCAGGGAGCGGCCAGCGAGGAATTTGACCGCTGACCCAATTCGGGAACGAAGGTGGCCGTAGGGCGGGGTACGGGGGCGTTGCGTTAGAGCCGACCGCTGCCCGATGTGGTCCAGAATCCGCTTCACGACCGCGGACTCCTCGATTCAGGTGGCCACCTCAGCGCCGCCGCAGTGATTACACGTTTCGATGTCGATCGCGAGTATCCGAAAATCGTGGTCCGTCAACCCCCCAAGCAGGTACGCCGTTCGTCGTTATAAGTCACTGCGTTAAGGAGTTTTGGCTGTGATGTTGACAAAAGTTATTCCCACGGTATCGGTTCTTGTGGTGATGAGCATCGAGGGGGCGACAGCGGCGGATGGCAAGGCGCTTTTCGAGGAGAAAGGTTGTATATCCTGCCACGGTCCCCAGGGGGCTGAGCCCACGGCATCCAATTATCCGAAGCTGAAGGGGCAGAACAAGGAATACATGATCCAGCAGATCAAGGACATCAAGTCGGGCGCCCGTGACAACGGCCAGACCGCCTTGATGAAGCCGATCGTCCAGGGACTTACCGACGCGGAGATCGAGGCCCTGGCCGACTACCTATCTTCTCTATAAGGACATTCGCTGGTTCGGTCAACCCGTGATGCGTTTGGGTGTCGCTCTTTGCCCGAAGTTGTCGGGTAGCCGGGCGATAAAGACCAGCGGCTCGAGGATCATGTGGGTGGTGCCGTCGCGGTACGGGGTTTCAGGGTGGTCGCTTCTGCGCATCCTGCGCCCGCGACATCGGTGAATCCCTTCACGTCATAGCGCGCATTCCCTTGCGGTGCCGGGGCCAATCTATCGGTGGCCTCGGCAGTGAGGGCGATTGACGTGGGCGTGCATCGCCGACCCGCCGGATTCGACCCCATGTCCGCGACACCGGGAGCCGGGTCACGCCCGCCTCGCCGGTGAAAAGCTTGCGCGGGGACGTCCGCGCAGTCATAATATTTAGACAGATCAGTATATTTTGGGAGCGCCCGATGCGACCGTCGAAACGCGACGTGGTCCTGGATACCGCCGAACGCCTCTTCTACAACGAGGGTTTCCACGCCACCGGCATCGATCGCCTGGCCTCCGAGGCCGGCGTCGTCCGCATGACGCTGTACAACCACTTTGCGTCGAAGGAGGCCTTGATCGAGGCCGTGCTCGAGCGCCGCTATGCCCGCTACATGGATGACCTGCGCGATGCCGTGGCGGGCCGTGGGCAAGGCGGCGCCATTCGCGCCCTGGCCGAGCGGCACTGCGACTGGCTGTACGAGCACTCGACTCATGGCTGCATCGTCATCAAGGCCATCGGCGAGTTCGAGGGACACGACTCGCCCATTGCCGCGCTCGGCCGCCGTCTGAAACATCGGTTGCTGACATTGATCGCCGAGGCGGTGGAGCTCGACACGGGCGTGCGCGACTCCGGCACGAGCGAACAGATCCTGATGATTCTCGAGGGTGCCAACGCGCTGGTACCCGTCCTCGGTTCCGAGCGCGCGATTCGACACGTGCACGCACTGCTCGCCCATCTCCGTCGCACCCAACCCGCGGTAGCTGCTTGAGACCCCCCGGCAGCCGATTGAAGCCGCTCGCCACGACCGGCTTCGCCCTGCTCGGTGCCTGCCTGATTGCCATCAGCTACGGGCTGGCACGCTTTGCATTCGGCCTGTTCGTTCCGCCGATCCGCTCCGAGCTGGGTCTGGGCCCGGACATCATCGGGATCATTGGTGCGATGCCATTCGTCAGTTTCGTCCTGGCCACCGCGGCGGCACCGATGGCCGCTACGCGGCTCGGCGCCCGCAACACGGCGGTGCTCTCCGGCTGTTTCGGCGTCGCCGGACTCGCTTTGATCAGCCAGGCAGCGAACGCGCTCACACTCGGCGCGGGTGTCTTCGCCTGCGGAATCTGTACCGGCCTGATGATGCCCGCGCTTACGGCGGGCATGCAGGCCACCGTCAAGCGTTCGATGCAAGGCCGCGTGAGTGCCGTGATGAACGCCGGCACCAGCATCGGCGTGGCCGCCGCCGTGCCGGCAGTACTGTTCCTGACCGGGGCATGGCGATTCGCGTATGTGTCCTTCGCGGTCCTGGCGGGCATCGGGGTTCTCGCTGCATGGTACTTCATTCCCTCGGTATCACGGGTCGCGCCGGCCACTGCGGAACCGCCGCCACCGATCAGCGTTCTCCAGTGGACCCGCCTCGTGCGGCTGTCGCTGTTCGCGTTCACAATGGGGTTCATTGCGTCGGGTTACTGGATCTTCGCGCCGGACCTGGTGGTCAACCTCAGTGCCCTGCCTGCTGACCGGACCGGGTGGCTCTGGCTGGCAGTCGGTATCGCCGGACTGGCGGGCGCCGTGATCAGTGACATCAGCGACCGCAACGGCCCGGCCATCACGCAGGCCCTCGCCATGGTGACGCTGTCGGCGAGTTTTGCACTGCTCGCGGCGAGCCCCGGCCAGTTGTTCTTCGCCGTGATCTCGGCCGCGGTGTTCGGT
>JBEPXV010000233.1:0-4318 GCA_041641695.1 Gammaproteobacteria bacterium
CGCGGGATCGGCTTTCCCGGAAATGGAGATACGCGGCGCCGGGCACTCGCTGTTGCCCGGGTCTGTTATCTCTCAATCGTCGTTTCACTCTAAACGGCAATTGTGATTATATCCATGCCATGAATCACATCTTCTATCGTCACACGAAAATGAAGCCGCGCCGTGCCGTGGCGGGCGACGGGCCGTATATCATTGACGAGGACGGCAGGCGGTATCTCGATGCGTCCGGCGGCGCCGCCGTGTCCTGTCTCGGCCACAACCATGCCGATGTCATCCAGGCCATCAAGGATCAGATCGATGCCATTCCATACGCGCACACGGCGTTCTTCACCACGGGGGTGGCCGAGTCGCTGGCGGACTTCCTGGTCGAGCGTGCCCGGGGCCTGGAGCGTGTGTATTTCGTGTCCGGCGGCTCCGAGGCGGTGGAGGCCGGGCTCAAGCTGGCCCGCCAGTACTACCTGGAACGCGGCGAGCCCGGCCGCCGGCACTTCATTGGCCGGCGCCAGAGCTATCACGGCAACACCCTCGGAGCACTGTCGGTGGGAGGCAACCAGTGGCGGCGGGAGCAGTTCGAGCCGGTGCTGATCGAGTCCCATCACATCGCCCCGTGCTACCCCTATCGGGATCAACGCCCGGACGAGGATCCGGACTCCTACGGGCGCCGGGTGGCGGACGAGCTGGAGGCGAAGATCCACGAACTGGGTCCGGAGTCGGTGCTGGCGTTCATCGCCGAGCCGGTGGTGGGCGCCACCGCTGGGGCCGTGCCGCCGGTGCCGGGCTATTTCAAGCGGATCCGGGAGATCTGCACCGAGCACGATATCCTGCTATTGCTGGACGAGGTCATGTGCGGCATGGGCCGCACCGGCTCCCTGTTCGCTTACGAGCAGGAAGGCATCGAGCCCGACATGGCGGCAATGGCCAAGGGGCTGGGCGCCGGCTACCAGCCCATCGGGGCCCTGATGGTAAGCAGCCGCATCTACGACGCCGTCGCCGGGGGCACCGGATTTTTTCAGCACGGCCATACCTACATGGGCCACCCGACCGCCTGCGCCGCCGCGCTGGCAGCCCAGCAGGTGATCGAGCGCGACGGCCTGCTGGACAACGTCCGCCGGATGGGCGGATACCTCGATGCAGCCCTGCGCGAGCGATTCGGTGACCATCCCAATATCGGCGACATCCGGGGCCGGGGGCTGTTCCACGGTCTGGAGCTCGTCAGCGACCGCGGCACCAAGAAACCCTTCGCCGCGGAAACCCAGATCCATGCCGCGGTCAAGAGCCGCGCGATGGACCGGGGCCTGGCCTGTTATCCCATGAGTGGCACCATCAACGGGCGGGACGGGCACCATGTCCTGCTGGCACCGCCGTACATCATCGACGAGTCCCACGCCGACGAGATCGTCGACAAGCTGGAAGCGGCGCTCGGCGACGCGCTCGCGGGCCTGCAGCGCGCTTCATGAACGACTGGAGCCCACTGGCCATCTCGGCAGCGCCGAACGGCGCCTACAAAACGAAATCGGATCACCCGGCCTTGCCGATGACGCCCGCCGAGCTGGCGGAGACCGCCGCGCGCTGCCGCGACGCCGGTGCCGCCATGATCCATTTGCACGTGCGCGATGCCGGCGGCCGCCATTCCCTGGATCCGGAGACGTATCGGCAGGCGACGGTGGCCATCCGCCAGGCAGTGGGCGACGGGCTCGTGGTCCAGGTCACCAGTGAGTCCGGGAAAATCTACGCCCCGGACGCCCAGATGCGGGCCATTCGCGAAGTCCGGCCGGAAGCCGTTTCCCTGGCGCTGCGCGAGCTGCTTCCCGATGCCGGCGGGGAGCGCACGGCCGCGGAGTTCTTCAAGTGGCTGGCGGTCAACGAGTGTGTGCCGCAGTACATCCTGTACTCGGATGCGGAGGTCGATTGGTACCGGACCCTGCTGGAGCGCGGGGTGATCCCGGATACGCCCCACTGGCTGCTGCTCGTGCTGGGCCGCTACACGGACGACCAGCAATCGCGGCCGGTTGATCTGCTGCCGTTCCTGCGGGAACCGCTCCCGGTGCCTTGGAGCATGTGCGCCTTCGGGCACACCGAGCACGCCTGCGCCGTGGCCGCCGCGGCGCTGGGTGGACACGTACGGGTCGGGTTCGAGAACAATCTCCAGCTGAAGAACGGCACGCGCGCGCCGCACAACGCGGCCCTGATCGAGCAGGCGGCCGAGGCCGCCGATGTGCTCAACCGGCCGCTGCTGGATGCCGACGGGCTGCGCGGCCTGCTCGCGCGATAGCGGTCAGGCCCGGGTCCGCGTCTCCAGCCGCTCGAGCATCGCCTCGGCATCGTCCCCGGTTGCCCAGGCGGTCACCCGCGTGGCAATGCGCGGCGCCGGGCCGTCGGCCTCGTTGAAGCTCGAAGCCAGCTCGTCCAGCGCCTGTTTGACCTTGGCGGCGAATCGTTGTGCCCCGGCTTCATCGGTCTCCGGCAGCACCAGGAGAAATTCGTCGTCCTGCCAGTGCCCCGCGTAGTCGGTGCTGCGCATGACGACGGCAACCCGGTTGGCGAGCAGCAGGCGGGCGGTGTGCTGGTCCGCCGCCAGTCCCTGGACGTCAACAAGAACGCAGGAAAGGGGATTGCCGTAGCGGCCGCTGCGCGCGATCTCGCCGAGCAGGGCCTGGTACAGGCGCCGGGCCGTCAACAACCCGGTTTCGCTGTCCCGGTCCCGGAGCTCGCGAAGCAGTGATGCCGCACCGTCGTTCATGTCGATGGAAACGCTCATATTCGTGCAATCCTCCCTTGGTTGATTTACCTATTTTGACACGCCAAGGCGCCCGGGATTCCCCTTGCGGGTACCGTTCCACCGTTCGAACGCGTCCGCTGCTCCACGGCAGTGCACCACTGGTCTCCCTTGAAGCCTCGTTCGACAGGCGCGCCCGGCCCCGACAGGCATTCCGGGTGGGGAGGGGCGGGCCACCGGATCAGCCGCCCTTGAGCTGCGGCATCAGGGCGAGCCGGTCGTTGTCCTGCAGCTCCCGTTCACCCTGCTCGCTCGGCGGCACGATCTCGTCATTGACGATGACCAGCACGTCATCGGCGTCCGAGGGGATGCCGATTTCCGCCATTGCCCGGGAGACGGTGAGCGGACCACGCGGCTCGAAATCCCGGGGACCGCTTTCTCCGTACCGCTTGAGCTCACCACCGAGCTTGACCTGGACCTGCATCAGATCTCCAGCCGCTGGAGCAGCTCCTTGGGGATGCTGCCGTCGGGGTTCCAGCCGCGCAGCTCGTAGTATTCCTTGAGCATCCTGTCGAGCTCGCAGACCCGGCCCTTGGCCGTGCCGCTGGGGGCGGGTGTTTCCAGCAGGCGCCGGGGGAGGGTGTCGTCGGCGCCGGTGAAGCCCGCCAGCTCGTTGAAACGCCGCTCGAGATTCCAGATGCGCTCCCCGATCAGCCGCAGGTCGTCCTTGCTCCAGTCATGGCCGCAGGCGGCATTGAGCAGCTCACGGTAGTCGTCGAACTTCCAGCCCGACGCCATGGGAAACACGCACAGGCCTGACGAATCCACCACCGCGATGTTGTCCTGCGAGTAGCGGATCGGCTTGGCCTTGCCTTCGCCGGTCTGGTCCTTGGTGTCGGCGCTGAAGGAGTCGTGCTTCATGTGGCAGGCGCCGCGGTTGCCGGTGGCGTAGCCCAGGCCCATGCCCTGCAAGGCGCGCGAGTCGTAGCCGGCGAACTCCTGTCCCTTCACGTGCATGGCGACCTCGGGGTGGCCGTACTTTTCGCACAGGCGCTTGGCGCCGAGACCCAGCACCTGCCCGAAGCCCTCGTACTTGCCGGTCTTCTCGATCATGGTGCACAGCGCCTCGGCACTGCCGAAATTCAGCTCGATCCCGTCGGTCTCCTCCGTGGTGATTACGCCCATCTCGTACAGCTCCATCGCCGCCGCCAGGGTGCCGCCGAAGGAGATGGGGTCCATGCCGTGCTCGTTGGTCAGGAAGCCGGCGAAAGTGAGCGCGTCGATGTCGTCGACGCCGACCAGCGGGCCGAATGCGTAGGCGGTTTCGTACTCCAGGCCGCCGCCGGCCTTCTGGTATTCCGGTCGATCCTTGACGGTCCAGTGCTCCGGGTTCACGTGGCTGACCCGCTGGCAGGCGATAGTGCATCCGAAGCAGGCGGCGTTCTGGATCATGTTGCGGTGGCCGTCCTCGCCGCGTTTCCACATCGCGTCGGCGTCGATCCGGTCGGCGCCGACGAATTGCACATCCTGGAAATTGCGGGTCGGCAGCCCGCCGAAGGTGTTCATGGACTCCATCATGGCCTGGGTGCCGTTGTGGGAGAA
>JBEPXV010000234.1:0-4315 GCA_041641695.1 Gammaproteobacteria bacterium
CGCCGTGGTCCAGGATGTACGCGATGGTCGCCGCGTCGAGCCGGGTATTGATGGTGTTCAGCACGGCGCCCGCCATGGCGACGCCGAAGTGCGCCTCGTACATCGCGGGAATGTTGGGCGCGATCACAGACACGGTGTCGCCCCGGCCGATGCCGCGCCGGGCCAGGGCCGAGCCGAGGCGGCGGCAGCGCTCGTAGGTCTGCGCCCAGGTGAAGCGCTGCTCCCCGTGAATGATCGAGGTGTACTCCGGGTACACGCGCGCGCTGCGCTTCAGAAAGCTGAGCGGCGACAGTGGCGTGTAGTTGGCGGGCCTCGGGTCCAGACCCGTGGCATAGGGTCCGAAATCTCTGGGCGTGGTCAAGGATTGCCTCCTGGTGGCTGCGGATTCATTGGCACATGATACGGCATATCATGGTAGCGCCCCTGCGCCGTTTCCGGAAAACCGTTGCCAATGGATTGCCGCGGCAGCTCGCAATGACAACGTGCCTTGGCCGGTCATCCAGCGCGGCGGAACAAGGTCATTGCGAAGCGGCGCCGGCGGCCGTGAGTGCTACCCACTGTACTTTCTGCGCAGCGCCTTCTTGTCGATCTTGCCGACGCTGGTCTTCTCGATTTCGTCGACGACCCGGACCCGGTTGGGCACCGCCCATTCCGCCAGGCTGCCCTGGTCGACCGCCTGCTTCATGTGCGCCATGACGCTGCTTTCCTCGAGATCCTCGCCTGCCCTGGGCACGACGATGAGCAGCGGGCGTTCACCCCATTTCTCGTCGGCGATGCCGATCGCAGCCGCCTCGCTCACCTCTGCCATCTGGCTGGCGATATCCTCCAATTGTACGGAGGAGACCCATTCGCCGCCGGTCTTGATAACGTCCTTGAGCCGATCGGTCACTTTCAGGTAGCCCTTGTCGTCGAAGAAACCGATATCCCCGGTGTGCAGGTAACCGTCGCGCCACAGGGCGTCGCTGCGTTCCGGTTCATTGAGGTAGCCCTCGGTCAGCCAGGGCGCCCGCGCCACGATCTCGCCCGTGCTCTGCCCGTCCCGGGGCACCTCGGCGCCCGACTCGTCGACGACTTTCAGGTCCGTCATGACGATCTGCCGGCCGGCGCGGCAACGGGTCGTCACCTGCTCCGCGGCCGGCTTTCCGGCCTCATCGTTGTCGAGCCGGGCAATCGTCAGAACGGGGCAGGTCTCGGACAGCCCGTAGCCGCCGTACAGGTCGATGCCCAGGTCCAGGGCCCGGGCCGCCAGCCCCTCCGGCAGGGCCGACCCGCCGATGATCACTTTCCATCCGGACAGGTCGGTGCCGGTCTGTTCCCGGGCCTGCAGCAGCATGTGCAGGATCGTCGGCACGCAGTGGGAGAAGGTGACCTTCTCCTCCTCGATCAGGGAAAGCAGTCGCTCGGGCGCGTAGCGGCCCGGGTACACCTGCTTCACGCCGATCATCGTCGCCATGTAGGGAATCCCCCAGGCATGCACGTGGAACATCGGCGTCATGGGCATGTAGACATCTTCGGAGCGGAACATGCCCTGGTCGCCGGCCAGGCAGTGCGACGCAGTGATGCCGAGGGTATGCAGAACGAGCTGGCGGTGGGAGTAGTACACGCCCTTGGGGTCGTCGGTGGTGCCGGTGGTATAGAACGTCGTCGCGCGCGTGTTCTCGTCGAAATCCCGGAACTCGAACGCCGGGTCGCCTTCGCCGAGCAGGGCCTCGTATTCTCCGGCAGTTCTCAGGGTTGTCTCGGGAGCGGCATCCGTGTCGCTCAGCAGGACGATCTGGTGCGGCCTCTGGATATGCTGCTGTATCTGCTCGATCAGCGGCAGGAAGTCCTGGTGAACGAGGATGATGTCATCCTCGGCGTGGTTGATGGTGTAGATGATCTGCTGCGGGGACAGCCGGACGTTCACCGTATGCAGCACCGCCCCCAGCATCGGAACGGCGAAAAAGCACTCCAGGTAACGATGGCTGTCCCAATCCAGCACGGCGACCGTGCTGCCCGGCCCGGCCCCCAGCGCGCTCAGCGCGTCCGCCAGCCTGCCGATCCGCTCGCGGAGCCGGCGGTAGGTGAAACGCGTGCCGGTTGCGTACACGATTTCCCGGTCCGGGTAATAGGCCAGCGGGGTATGCAGCAGGTGACTCAGAAGCAGCGGGTAGTCGTAGGCTGCGCTGGCCGGAGTCTGGTCGATTACTGACATATTGCCTCCCGGGCGGCGCGTGGCCGCCGAACCAGTTATCGGCCGCCGCGAAGCGGTAGAATCAGCGGCGTCGGTTGCGCGGCTGCCGGGCGAATCGAGCGGGCCGGCCGGCTTGTGCGTGTCCGATCTATCCTAATAAAACCCTTCCCCAAGGTAAACATGTCATGACCGAAACCTTCGAGGCACGGCACGGCTACTACATCGAGGATCTGGAAACGGGCATGAGCGCTTCGATAACGAAGACGTTCACCGAACAGGATGTCGACATGTATGCGCTGTTGTCCACCGACGACAATCCCATGCACATGGACGAAGTGTTTGCCGCCCGTACCCGGGCCGGCGGCCGGGTGCTGCACGGCATGCTTACCGCCAGCCTGATATCGGCGATCATTGGCACCCGGCTGCCCGGGCCGGGCTGCCTGTGGATGGCCCAGGACATGCGGTTCCTCGGTCCGGTTCGCATCGGTGATGCCGTCCGGGCCGCCGCCATGCTCGAGGACATCGAGCGGGACAAACAGCGGGTTCGTCTGGCGACGACCTGCACGGTGGCGGAGAAAACGGTGCTCGACGGCAGTGCACTGATATGGGTGCCGTCGCGGCGGGCCGCGGCGCACCCGAATGGGTCGCGCGGCGAATCGTGATATGCTCGACTACCGGGTGCATGGCCGTGGCCCCGGTGCAGTCCGCGGGCCGGTCATGCCCGCGCCCGCCCTGGTCACGGCTACGAGTTGTCCGGAGATCCCGAATCGTAGTTTTCCAAAATCGAACCTCTGAGGAGTATTTCATGAGATCCAAATGTCTTGCCCTTGCCTGCGCAGTCCTGGTCGTACCGTTTGCCGCGGGCGCCGCGGAGCTCGAGCTCAACCCCGGCCTGTGGGAAACCACCATGACCCGCACCAACCCCATGACCGGTGAACCGACCACCGAAACCAACACCGAATGCGTGAAGGAAACCAGTTTCAATCCTTCCGACATGATGCAGGACGCTCAGGGCTGCGAGCTGGTCAAGGACGAGCTGAACGGCGATACCCTTACCTACCGCATGGAGTGCGACATGCAGGGGACGCGGGCTACCGTGGACGGTATGTTCCAGACCGATGGCCAGACGGGCAAGGGCAACATGGACATGAAGATGAGCATGGGCGAGATGGACATGACCATGAAAATGGACTGGACCGCCAAGCGTGTCGGGGATTGTTAGCCGGCTGTTGAAAAGCGGCGCTGCTGGAGACCGCGACTAAATGCGTCATTGCGAGGTCCCCACCACGTGTGACCGGTGGGGACCAGGCAATTCAGAGATAACAACCCGTGGCACCACCCGGTTGGCCGGCGCCCCGCTGTGCTTTCCCGGGAAAAACCTGTCCGCGCGGGGCGCTGGTCGGATTCGCTTGCCGGGGTTCGCAGTCTTCCAAGTTCCCGGCGTTTCGCGCGAGACCCGCTTTCCCGGGCACGGGCGTCGGGGCGCCGGGCGGTCGGGAGTGCCCGGGACTGTTATCTCTCCCGATGCCAGGACGGCTTGCGTTTCTCGAGGAAGGCGTCCACGCCCTCGACGGTGTCTTCTTCCATCATATTGCAGGCCATTACTTCGCCGGCGTGCGCGTAGGCGTCGGGCAGGTCCTTGACGATCTGCTCGTAGAAAACCCGCTTGCCGGTGCGCACCGCCACCGGTGTCTTCGAGGCGATATTCCCGGCCAGCGCCATGACCGCCTCGTCCAGCTCGTCCGGCTCGACGGCGCGGTTGACCAGGCCCCAGTCAGAGGCCGTGTGGGCGTCGATGAACTCGCCGGTGATGAGCATCTCGAAGGCGCGCTTGCGGGGCACGTTGCGGCTCAACGCCACGCCCGGGGTCGAGCAGAACAGGCCGAGGTTGACGCCGGACACGGCGAACTTTGCCTCGGTGCTCGCCACCGCCAGGTCGCAGTTGGCGACCAGCTGGCAGCCGGCGGCGGTCGCCATGCCGTGCACCCGGGCGATCACCGGCTGCGGAATCGACAGCAGGCCGAGCATGACGTCGCTGCACTGCCTGAACAGTGCGTTGTAGTACTCCCGGCCGTGCCGGGAGCGCATTTCCTTCAGGTCGTGGCCGGCGGAGAACGCCTTGCCCCGGGCGGCCAGGATGAC
>JBEPXV010000235.1:0-4314 GCA_041641695.1 Gammaproteobacteria bacterium
CACCGTGCAGGGAGCCGGGACGGAAGGTGAATACCGCGTGATGACGTGTACAATGAAGCAATAACTTCCAATCCGATAAGCGGGAAAAAACCATGATCTCCAATATCCTGATTCCGGTGGACGGCTCCGAGCATTCGAAAAAGGCACTGCAGCTCGGCTGCGATCTGGCAAAGAAATACGGCGCGGCGGTGCACCTGATACACGTCACCGAATCACCCATCCGGGAGCACACGATGGCCCTGGGCGGCGCGGCGCTCACCTTGCACGCATCGCCGGATGAGCTCCGGGAAGCGGGGTCGAGGGAGTTGGAGTTCGCCCGCGAGTACGTGACGAATCACGGCATAAAGGAAGTGACCACCGAGGTCGAAGGCGGCAGCCCGGCGCACCGGATCGTCGAGAGCGCCAAGGAAACACACGCGGACATGATCGTCATGGGCAGCCGCGGATTGAGTGACCTCGCAGGCCTGTTGGTTGGCAGCGTCTCTCACAAGGTGACGAACATGGCGCCGTGCACCTGCATCACGGTGCGCTAGTTTTTTTCGACAGCCCGCGGGCGCTGGCCGCCGGCGGCGGTCGCCTCACGGCTGCGCGGCGACGTATCGAGGATAAGTGCCCTTGGCCCGGTCGGCGATCTCGAGGTCGATGTCCACCGTGAGGAACGGCTGATCCTCCGAAGTCAGGCCGAGCACCCCGCCTTCCTCCGGCTCGATCACCCAGCCCGTGCCCGCGTAGTCGCCGCCCCGGGCAGTGGTTCCGCCCAGATTCGACGACAGGCAGAATGCCCCTGAGACCACGGCGGCGGTCCGCCCGCCGGCCACCCACTTGTCCGCCGATGGGCGCGGCGTCGCGCGCGGGCAGAGCAGCAGCTGTATGTCCCGGGCGGCGTAATCCCGTGCGTGGCGATTGAACCAGAGCTCGGTGCAAATCAGGAATCCGATATTGCCCCGGCTGGTGCCCAGCACGGAGAAATCGCCGTCCCCCCGGTCGTACCAGGAGTCTTCCCAGAAGCCCGGCTCATCAGGAAGGTAGTACTTGGTGTGCGCGAGCATGGGCTCGCCGCCCGGCTCGCGGACATACGCGGCATTCAGGCGCGCGCCACCCGACACCACCGGCCGGGTGCCGGCCACCAGCGCGGGCGACAGCTCTTCGAGACGATCCATCCACCGGTCGTGGGTCCGCACGGCCTCAAGCCAGTCCTCTTCCCGGGGGTTCCGGGAATGGGCCAGCCAAGGGTGAAACGGCATTTCCGGCAGCAGCACCAGGTCGCTGCGCTCGGCCCGGACATGCGCGACCAGCGCCCGCCAGGCGGCTTCCAGGCCTTCGGCATCGTTGGCCAGCTCACAAACGGTGACCTTCACCGGACCCCGCCCGCATGCCGCGCCGGTCCCGGGATCGCCCGCCCCGGGATGTGTCGGGCGATCGACGACGGCGCCCGTCGCGCGCGGCCGCCCGGACCGCGATGCCAAGACACGACGTGAGCTGAATACAAGGTTGGGGAATACCGCATGCCAATGCGCGCCGGGAAGCGATTCAGGCGACGGTAATCCTCACGACATTCATCACCTCGAAATCGATGCCCGCGAGAGATTCGGTATAAGGGTAGTAGGTGATGTTGACACGCGCCCCTTCGAGGTTCTTGTGCTGCTTCTTGCGCTTGTAACGAAACGGCACCTCGTATCCCTCGATCATGATGGTGTTGATAATCCACTCGCCGTCCTTGCGCTGCACGTGCGAGGTTACCTTCACTTCCTCCGAATGGACCAGGTCCGGGTGCTGGTCCAGATACTGATTTTTCTTCCGTTCATTCATAGGGGGCACATTTTACACATTCCGCGGCGCGTCGTGTTCGGGACGTGCCGCGGAGCGCATCTCGGCCAGGGCCGAGGCAATAACACCGATCGCCGAGCGCATCAGGAACGCCACCAGGCACAGCGCGACGAGCAGGTCCGGCCAGCCGGAGCCGGTCAGCCACACGCCTGCCGCGGCGACGACTACGGCCAGGTTGGATACAACGTCGTTGCGGGAGCACTCCCATACCGAGCTCATATTAACGTCGTCACTCCTGTGGCGCGACAGCAGAACCAGGCACAACACATTCGCCACCAGCGCCAGCAGCGCGAATGCACCCATCACCTCGAACACCGGCACCGTGGGGACGAACAGCTTGTATACGATCTGCGCGGCGACGCCACACGCCGCCAGGAATATCAGGGCGCCCTTGAACAGGGCTACCCGCGCCTTCACCGTGGCGCTTTTCGAGACCGCGTACAGACTCATGCCGTAAGTCAACGCGTCGCCCAGATTGTCCAGCGCATCCGACAGCAGCGCCGACGACATGCTGTACAACGCCGCCCCGGTGATGACCAGGAACATGACCGCATTGATCCCCAGCACGCTGACCAACGTGCCGGTCTGCCGCCGGCGCAGCAGGGTCAAGGCCGTATCGTTGTCACAGCAGTCAGCCACGGGACAGGAAAGTCTACGACTTCGGCACGCGGCCCAGCAGGTAGAACTCCTCGTTGGGCCGCAGCGACATCATGTTGGCCAGGCGATTGGACAGCGCGAAAAATCCGGCGATGGCGCCGATGTCCCAGATATCCTCGTCGCTGAACTCGTGGGCGCGCAGTATTTCGTAGTCGGTGTCGTCGATCTCCTCGGCATCCAGGGACACTTTCGCGGCAAAATCCAGCATCGCCTTCTGCCTGTCGGAGATGTCCGCCTTGCGGTAATTGGTCGCCACCTGGTCCGCGATCAATGGATTCTTCTCACGGATCCGCAGAATCGCGCCGTGGGCCACCACGCAGTAGATGCACTGATTGAGGCCGGAAGTCGCCACCACGATCATTTCCCGTTCTCCCTTGGTCAGGCCGCTGTCCTTCTCCATCAGCGCATCGTGGTAGGCAAAAAAGGCCCTGAACTCGTCCGGTCGGTGCGCCAGGGCAAGAAACACGTTGGGCACGAAGCCGGATTTCTCCTGAACCGCGAGGATGCGTTCCCGGACGTCCTCCGGCAGGTCGTCAAGAGACGGCACCGGGAATCTGCTCACTGGTTTGTCTGACAATTCGGTTGCCTCCAAAAGGGGTTCCCCCGGGATTATCTCATGCAAATCAGGGAGCGTAACAACCGCCCGGCCTGTATCGTGCAGGACCGGTGATACGGCAGGTGCCGGAATATGGAGCACGCATACCCGCGGGACCACCAAGTCATTGCGTCGGCGCGAGCGAGTACAACGGCTCCTCGATGTACGTGCTCCGGCAGCGCGGGCACTTGCCGGGCTTCCGGGTGCGGCGCCGGGTCTTGAACTCAAAACCGCACTTGGCGCAGCGAGCCGGGACCATGACCAGCTTGACCTGCCTGTGGAGGTCGTCGAGATGGTCCTGCAGCTGTTTCTCGGACAACCCTATCTCGGCGGACAGCGCACCTATGGACACCGGGCCGCTCCGCAGGCAGTCGACAAGCTGCTGCCTGATGGTCCGGCTGCGGGCCGGGGGAATGGGACCTTGCTCGTTGGACGCGCTCATCCGAAACTCGGTTGCCAGAACACGTTCGGGGGTCCAAGCATCACGCGTCTCTGGCAGCGCCGCAGCGCCGTAGATGGTCAATCATCCGGCCCAATGCATCGTGATACGCCGCGGGAAGGTTCCGGTACAGGCGTGACTCCGTGTTCCGGGTGATATTGCCGGCTGCGTTTTTCACGTAGCCCTCCATTTTTCGCTGGACTTTCATCACAACCTCGGGCCGGTCGTCTCCCGTCAACGATGCTGCGGATGCGCAGGTATCCCAGCCATGGCGACTCAGGGCCTCGATGCACAGCCCACGCAGATGGTTGGACAGTGTCCTGGACTTGTGACTGTATCCCAGCTCGGTCTCCGCCGCCCTGACCTGGAACCGGTGCTTTCTGAGCACGGCAAGCATGGCCACCGGTTCCGCGGGGATCTCCTCTCCGCCGCGAGGCGCATCGTCAGCCCCGATCTGCGCCTCGGGGTCGCCAATGCCGGCGCGGAGCCGGTCCGAGAGATAGCCGGCACGCAGCACCTTGTCTTCCTCCAGCATTGCCTTGCCGGCGGCGGTCCGGATCTCCATCTGCAGCTCGCGGGCATTCCCGGAGTCATAGCGATTCCGGCACAGGAGATTCATCGCCTTGGGCGACACAACGCTGATTTCGTAGCCCAGCTCCCGGGACACGATGCCGAGGAAGTGCTCCACGAGAAGCGGAATATCTTCAGGCCGGTCGCGAAGCGGCGGCACGTCAATTCGTTCTCCAATCCGGCTCAAAACATCTCCCCGAAACAGCCCTTCCTCTACCAGCCGGTC
>JBEPXV010000236.1:0-4312 GCA_041641695.1 Gammaproteobacteria bacterium
AGTCGGCGACGTCCCCGTAGGTGCCGGGGTACTGCAGCAGGGCGCCGAACGCCTCGTCGGGAATCGAATCCGCGAGCGGGTCGCCGACCACGACCTGGATATCCAGGGGCCGGGCCCGGGTGCGCACTACGTCGATGGTCTGCGGATGGCAGTCGTGGGCGACGAAATACACGCCGCCCTTGTTCTTCGTGACGCGTTTGCTC
This sequence comes from Gammaproteobacteria bacterium, assembly GCA_041641695.1. GTDB lineage: Bacteria > Pseudomonadota > Gammaproteobacteria > Arenicellales > JAANXG01 > JAANXG01. Next base: position 204 of record JBEPXV010000236.1, read on the forward strand.
AGGGTCATGGCCTCCGCCGCGGCGGAGCTTTCGTCGAGCATGGAGGCGTTGGCGATTTCCAGACCGGTGAGATCCACCACCATGGTCTGGAAATTGAGCAGCGCCTCGAGGCGGCCCTGGGAGATCTCGGATTGATAGGGCGTGTAGGCCGTGTACCAGGCCGGGTTCTCGAGGATATTGCGCTGGATAACGGCCGGCGTGTGGGTGCCGTAGTACCCCATGCCAATGAAGGACCGGAACACCTGGTTCTTCTTCGCGATCACCTGCATCTGCCGCAGTACATCGGCCTCGCTGGCCGCCTCCGGGACGTCGAGGGGCCGGTTGCCGAGGATATCGGCGGGGACGACCTTTTCAATCAGCTCGTCGAGGGAGGACACGCCCAGGGTATCGAGCATTACCCGCTGCTCGTCCGGGTTCGGCCCTACATGGCGCATCATGAATTCATTGCCGGCTTCCAGGTCTGGAAGTCTCTCGTTTTGGCTCGCCATGGAACGCCTCCGTTGGAAATCGGTAGATACTTGGGTATTTCGTTGCGGTGCCATCCAGGGCGGGTATCCGCGGGATCAGGTAATGACGCCGCCGCGCAGTGGCGGGCCGGCGCCGCGATTATGACTTGCCGCGATAATAGTTCTGTTTGACGAAGGGCAGCTTGTGCACCTGCACCGGCATGTCCTTGCCGCGAACCCGGGCCGTCAGGGCCGTGCCGGGCTCGCTGAGCGCGGTGGTGACATAGCCCATGGCCACGGGGTGCTGCACCGTGGGGCCGAAACCGCCGCTGGTGACCGCGCCGGCGGCGGTGCCGTCGCCGGCCAACAACTCGGTCCCTTCCCGGATCGGGGCGCGGCCTTCCGGCGCCAGGCCCACCCGCTTGCGTTCGACACCCTCGCTGAGCTGGCGTTCGATGACCGCGGCGCCGGGATAGCCGCCCGCCCGCTCACCGCCCGGGCGGCGGGCCTTGGACAGGGCCCAGCGCAGCCCGGCCTCCACCGGCGTCGTCCGGGTATCGATATCGTGTCCGTACAGGCACAGGCCGGCTTCCAGCCGCAGGGAGTCCCGGGCCCCCAGCCCGATCGGGGCGACCTCGTCCTGGGCCAGGATTCCCCGTACCAGTTCCACGCTGGCATCGGCGGGCATGGAGATTTCAAAGCCGTCCTCGCCGGTGTAGCCGGACCGGGTCACGAAGCACTCGACCCCGCCCACCTTCATGCGCCCGGCCTGCATGAATACCAACTGCGCCGCTTCCGGGCACAGGCGGGCGAGCACGTCCGCGGCCTTCGGGCCCTGGAGGGCTACCAGCGCGCGGTCGTCGTGCAGCGTCACGTCATCGAGATGCCGGTTCAGGTGGTCGACATCCTGTGTCTTGCAGGCGGCATTCACCACCGCGAACAGATGGTCGCCGGCGTTGGTGACCATGAAATCGTCAAGAATGCCGCCGTTTTCGTTGGTGAACAGGGCATAGCGCTGGCGCATCGGCGCGAGGCCGATGATGTCCATGGGGGCCAGGCCCTCGAGCTGCTCGGCGGCGTGGTCGCCGCCCAGGGTCACCTGGCCCATGTGCGATACGTCGAACAGCCCGGCCGCGGTGCGCGTATGACGGTGTTCCTTGACGATACCGGACGGATACTGGACCGGCATCTCGTAGCCGGCAAACGGCACCATGCGGGCGCCGTGCTCCAGGTGTACTTCGTGGAGTGGAGTCTTGTTCAGCGTGTTCAATATTCCGAGCGGACTGGCATGTCGGTATGTGTGGACCTTGTAGGCGTAGTGTATCCCGAATTCCCGCCATTCATGAAACGCGCGGCCCGGGCCTCGCGCCCTGCGCGCCGGCAGGAATGGGTCAAGTGTGAAGTCGCGCCGCCGGCGCCGGACAAAAGCTCGCCGGAGACGGGGAGCACGGCGCTAGTTGGCGTACACCATGATTTTCTGGCCGAGCTGCAGAATGTCCCGGGAGGCGATCTCGTTCCAGTGCTGCAGTTGCTTGACGTCGACCTTGTACCGGCGGGCGATGCGCCACAGGGTGTCGCCGCGTTTGACGTGGTGCACGATGGTCTGTTGACTCTTGTCCGTCCGGCCGCCTCCGCTCGTCGGAATCCGCAATGTCTGCCCGGCACGGATCATGGAGCCCCGCAGGCCGTTGGATGACTGCAGTGCGCCGACGCTTACCCCGTGGCGGCTCGCGATCCGGCCGAGGGTGTCGCCGCGGCGGACGGTATAGCGCGTCCAGCCGGTGGCCGCCCCGCTGTCCGGCAGGCTGTTCCCGGCAGCGGCCATCGCCCGGCCGGACAGGGGCACCAGCAGCGTCTGCCCGGCGCGAATCAGGGTTCCCCTGAGGTGGTTGGATGACTGCAGCGCACTGACACTGACCCCGTAGCGGCGCGCGATCCGGCCCAGCGTGTCGCCGCGCCGTACATCGTAGCTGGCCCAGCGCATGCGTTCTTCCTGGGGGATGGCCGCCAGTCTGGCAGCGACCTTGTCGCCGGCCGTCGCCGGTACCAGCACCCGGTGGGGGCCGTCCGGGTCGGTGGCCCAGCGCCGGAAACCGGCGTTGAGCTTCTGAAGCTCCGAGGTGGAGATGCCGGCGGCCTCCGCCACGATACTGAGATCGATCTGCGAGCCCGTTTCAACAATCTCGAAATACGGTTCGTTGGGAATACGTGCCAGCGTGATGCCATAGCGCTCGGGGTTCTGCACGATCCGCCTGACCGCGAGCAGCTTGGGGACGTAGCGCTCGGTTTCGCTGCGCAGATTGAGGTGCTTGTACCCGGTGGGCTTGCCCTGGCGGCGGTTGCTGACTATGGCCCGCTGGACGCGGCGTTCGCCGGTGTTGTAGGCGGCGAGGGCGTGGAACCAGTCGCCGTTGAATTCATCGCGCAGGAAACTGAGATACTGGATTGCCGCTTCGGTGGCGCCCAGCACGTCGCGCCTGCCGTCATACCACCAGTTCTGCTTCAGGCCGTAGCGACGGCCGGTGGCGGCGATGAATTGCCACAGCCCCGAGGCATGGGCGTGCGAGTAGGCGGTGGGCAGGTATGCGCTTTCGATCGCGGGCAGCAGCGCGATTTCCATCGGGAAATCATTGCGTTCCAGCTCTTCAACTATGTGATACAGATACAGCGAGGCCCGGTCCCCCAGCCTCTCCATGTACTCCGGGCGCTTGGAGTACCATTCGACGTAGTAGTCGACGTGGGGACTGTCGAGCTCCGGCATCCGGAAACCGTCCCGTACCCGGTCCCATACATCGTCGTAGAATTTCTGCACCGGTTCAGCGGCCGCCCGTCTTTCCCTGCTGCGCCGGGCCGCCCACGGGTCATCGGCACCCGACGACGCCCGGGCAGTCGGCTGCGAGGATTTGTTATCGTTATTCTGCGGCGTAGCACAGCCTCCGATTAGCAACGTTAGCAGGCTGACCGTTAGGCAGAATATTCTTGGTATTTGTTTATCACCCATTCTCGCAGGAGATATTACGGAGTACCGTGTTGAAGGTCAAACTTGAAACCTCTCACTGCGCTGTGTCATAAAAGCCGCGTGAGCCCGCGATTTCGCCATCCGAATACACTGCCCGAATGGCTTCAAACGACCCTCGGGCAGTCCCTGATACGGGCGGAGCGCGAGTGTCTGAGCCGCCTGTTGAATGGCTATTACGGACCGGTTGCGGTGCAGATCGGGGAGGCGGGCTTCGACTCCTACGTGGAGCTTTCCGACGCGGTGTTCTGCTACACGGTGGCCATGGAGCCGGTGCATACCGGCCGCAGCCCGCACCTGTACTGTATTCCCGAGCAGCTGCCCTTCGAGGCCAAGTCCACGGGACTGGTGCTGCTGCCCCATGTGCTCGAGTTCAGCGACTATCCGCACCAGATCCTGAGGGAGGTCGAGCGGATCCTGATGCCCGAGGGGCACCTGGTCGTGCTCGGGTTCAATCCCCTCAGCTTCTGGGGCCTGGCGAGCGTATTCCGACGCGACCGGATGCCATGGAACGGCCGTTTCACCTCGTTGACGCGCATCAAGGACTGGCTGCAGCTGCTCAATTTCGAGCTCATCGCCGGCAAAATGATCTACCATAGCCCACCGGTCCAGTCGGACCGGATTCGCCGGCATCTGGGTTTCCTCGA
>JBEPXV010000237.1:0-4308 GCA_041641695.1 Gammaproteobacteria bacterium
GGGTCGACCTGGTGGGACAACAGAATGCGGGCAAACCGAATCGAGGGTGTGAATGCGCTACAGCGGGACGCGCCAGGCGCCGGGGCCGCGACGTTCCTCGAATCCAGGCTCGCGGGCTTTGACGACGACGACCTGGCGGGCCGGGCGGATCGGCTGCTCGAGGTGCTGGCCGGCCTCCAGTACAGGCAACTGTCCGTCGCCGAACGCTACAAGTCCCTGCGCCTGTGCCTGGGCTTCGCTTCCCGGCTGAGAGCACGCCTGAGCCGGCAGCTTACGCCCCCCTCGGAGTCGGTCCCCGTGGAGCAGATCCGGCTTTCCAGGCGCTGCGCGGGAGCATACCGGCTCATGTCGGACTGTTTTCGGACGATCGCGGAGGACATCACCGCGCAGGAATCGGGCCCGCTCTCCGATGCCAACCGCCTCTCTCATGCCTGCTACTGGGGAATTACCTGTCTTGGCGAATACCTCGTCATTCGATGCGAGTGTTACCTGAAAGCCGGTGCGGGGATCTGGCTCGATATCCACAAGCTCCACGATCTGGCCGCTTCGGAAGGCGTAGACCGGCTGCCGCTGGGCAGAAAACCCGAACAGCTCCGCACCGTGGACGGCGCCTACAAGAAGCTGCTGCTGCTGGGGCTCAGTGATCCGTTTCAGCACCCGTTCCGCAGCCTCGGCCGTTTGTATGACAAGCTCGATCAGTGGGCACCGCTGACTTACCTCACATCGACCTCCAGGCCTTCCACCCGCTGCCTGTTCGTTGTCGATCCCCGGCTCGACCGGCCGGCCTCCCCTGCCCTGTCCCAGGCCGATCTGCGCGCCGAGCTGAACCAGAGGTGGCTCGTCACCAAGGGATTGGTCACCCGCCTCAAGCAGGAGTACGACGCCGCCGTCAGCCGGTCAGGCGGGCCCATGACGCAGCGCGGGCCCGACGTCGATGAGCTGGACTCCGTCGAGTTCCTGCGGCGAATGATAGTTCGCTGGGGCATACATCCTGTGCGTATCGACACCAGACGAAGGACCGCCCGCAGCTGCGATCTCGTGGCCGGCCTCAAGACCGTATGCATCGCCCTGAACGGGTTCAGGCCGCTGAATCTCCATGCCGTTGACTCCGAGATGAAGCACAGTGGGAAGATGTTCGGCACAGTCGACGACGGTCGGGGCGGACACGTCGATGACGCCCGTATCCAGTCCGACTGGGAAATCGAGGATGAGAGTGACAACGGCGTCAAACTGGTTTGCCGCCGCCCGGAGAGCTGCGGCGTGGAGGTGGATGACGTGGTCGCGGTCAGGCCCGCCCAGGCCCGCGATTGGTCTGTGGGAATCGTACACTGGGTGCAGGCCGATGACTCCGGTGATCTGTCCCTGGGACTGCGGCTGGTGAAGCATTCCGTGCGCCCCGTGATGATCGATGCCCTGCGGGCGGGACCCGACGTGGCGCGTAGTGAAGCGCTGCTCTTCGCTGACAAGTCCGACGAGGGCATGCGCCGGTTCGTGATATGCCCGCCATCGGTGTACTTTCCGGATGGCGCCTATCTGGTGCGACGACCCGGCGGGCGCGGCGAGTTCGGCATCCAGGCCGCCGACATGCTGCTCGCATCGCGCTCTTTTGTCTGGTTCGAGGTGGTCAAGCCGCGACCGGACACGGCGCAGAAAGTTCTCGAGCTGATTCAACCCCGCTGAGCCCCGTTCAACCCGGTCGACCATCCCGTCCCCGGCGTCAGGCGTGCGCGCGCCGTGGAATCGGGGGCACACCACGATCGCCCCGGGAGTCGCGCCCCGGTCGGGCTACAGCGACAGCGCCGCTACGGTAAGAAAAATAAGTACCGCGCTCGTCGCGAGCGCGGTACCAAGCCCAATGGCGAGGAACTTGAGGGACTCAGAGAGAATGGATTGTTCCTCGCGGGGCCGTTGCAGAAATGGGCAAGCGGGCCGGCCGCTTCCAGCCGCGCTCCGATTGCCGGGGTGGGGTACAGTCTTCCGGGTTGAGCTCGACGGACAACCAGTGGTAACACGGGGTGCCGGCCACGTAGGGCACGATGGGGCCCGAAATCAGCTCCGGATGGTCATACAGCAGCTCGTCGGTCAGTGGTATAAATACCAAGTGTGTCATCAGGGTTCAGTGGTTACCGATTGATGTTTGACACGTTCCATTACACTTCCCCAGTGTGTCAAAGGACGGGGCAAGTCATGGCGAAAACATGGTGATTGGAGCCGGCCCCTGTGCGATGACCGGAAACTACTGTATCTTATTGACAAACAAGGGAAATATCAGGCCCAAGCATGACCAGACACATCGCAATCGTCGAGGACGACGCCGATCAACGGGAAAACTTCGCCGACGCGCTGAAGGCCAACGGGTACTCGGTGACCACCTATGCCAACCGCCCGGAGGCCCAGGCCGGCATGCGCCACAATCTGCCGGACCTGGCGGTGCTGGATATCATGCTGGAGGACGAGGTGGACGGCGGATTCGATTTGTGCCGCGACCTGCGGGCCATCGCCCCCAAGCTGCCCATCATCTTCCTCACCGCGCGGGATACCGACATCGATCGGGTATCGGGCCTTCGGCTGGACGCCTGGGACTATCTGACCAAACCGGTCAATCTGCAATTCCTCAGCGTGCGGGTCTCCTCGCTGTTCCGGATTGTCGACACGCTCCATACCCAGACCACGGAGCTCGAAGCGATCCTGCGCCTGGGGCCCTTGCAGCTGGACCCGAACAGCATGTCCGTGGCCTGGGACGGCAAGGAAGTGAACCTGACGCTTACGGAATTCTGGCTGGTGCAGGCCCTCGCCCGCCGTCCCGGTCACGTCAAGACCTACGAGAACCTGATGCAGGTGACCCGGCAGAGCTACGTCGAGCGCAATACCATCAACGGCTACGTGCGCCGGATTCGCAAGAAATTCAAGGAAGTCGACCCGGAATTCTCGATGATCCAGACCGTGTTCGGCGTGGGATACCGCTGGCAGCCCGAATAGCCGGGCCCCGGCCACAACGCGCCCCATGCGTCTGTTCTCTTCCACCCGCGGATTGAGTATTCGTAGCAAGCTCCTGTTCGTGGCCCTGGCCCTCCTGTTGATCCCGTGGATGGGCTACGAATACGTTCGGGACATGAAGGACTTCCTGCTCCGCGGGCAGGAGAACGCCCTCAATCTGACCGCCCGGGCCATCGCCACTGTGCTGCACGACAAACCGGAGCTGTTCGATCCGGAAATGGGCGCCCCGGAGGTGATCGGGGATACCGATGACATCTTCGCCTACGCCCTGCCCAACTACATCCGTCTGGACGGCGATCTCGTGGACTGGGGTGACCAGCTCGACCAGGCCACGCGGGTGGACGGGACCACCAACCAGTTGTGCGGGCCGGATTACGAGCCCCGTAACCTGAGCTTTTCCCAGATGGTGGGTTACCGGGGCCCCTACCTGTATGCCGCGTTCGACATCACGGACGACAACATCGTGGCCCGGGACCCGGGCATGCGGCGCCTCGACAACAGTGATCACATCCGTTTTTACCTGGAAAATCCCGGAGAGCCGGTGAAGCGCTACCTGCTTACCGGCCGGGAAGCCGGCCGCATGAGCGTCTACCTGATGGACGAGAACTGGGAGTACCCGATCACCGGCGAGGCGAACTACGACCTGTCTGCCGAGTGGCGCATGACCGACGACGGCTACCGTGCCGAGATCCGCATTCCGCGCTTCCTGGCCGGGTCCCAGGCGCGCCTGGGCTTCGTGGTTGCGGATGTCGACGACGCCGCCGAGCGGCGGGTGACCAAGCGGTTGTCCTCCTCATCCCGGGATCTGGAACAGAACCCGCCCTTGAACAGGCTGTTCATCCATTCTCCGGAGATAGCCAAAATCCTCCGGGGTCTCGACCGGCCGGTGACGCGCATCTGGGTGCTCGACCGCCAGCAGCGTGTGCGCGCAGTGGTCGGCAACCTGGCCAGCGACACGGCCAGCCCACCCCCGCCCCAGGGCGCGCTCGGATACGTGATCGACGGCTACCAGACCGTGCTCCAGGAAGTCTATAACCTGATTCTGGAGACGTCCTCCGACGAGTTCGTCGACGCCACCACCGACGCCGCATCCCCACGGGACGAGGAAACCTTCCGCAGGGCTCTCAGCGGCATACCGCAGACCCAGCGCCGCCGGTCCTCGGAAGAAGGCACCGAGGTCCTGATGGCGGCCCACCCGATCTGGTCCGGTGACCAGGCCCTTGGTGTCGTCATCGTCGAGCAGAGCACGGACGAAGTTCTGTCCGAGCAGAGACGGATCCTCGAGAATGTCGTGGCAGTGACCCTGCTGGT